>JAHEDF010000674.1 GCA_024641365.1 Planctomycetota bacterium
AATCACCGGTGCGGACATGGCGCGCGACCATAGCGTGGTCCCCGAAAAGGCTATGCGTACTTGGCTCACAGCCTGGTCATATGAGACGTTTGTAGAATGGTTGTAGGTGAGGACAGCCTTGCAGGGCAACGGTTAGTTTAATTTCCCTGATGATTGGTCGCTGTGTCGAGTCCGGAAGGGGAAAATAAATAATTTTCAAGATTCCCAATATTCTACGCAGGTGCTCAAGGGGCGCTTATTGGCGGATTAGGCCACATAAGTGGATGGCGATTTATATACTTTTTACCAACAGCACTGATTGGAAATGGTTAAAGTCGCTGTGGTTTCCTCCTAACGCCAAAAAAAAATAGCGTTGAAAGAAGCCGTATGCGGTATGATGAGATAGGGTAAAATTTGCAGTGTTATAATCGGATATTATAAATCGAAACCAAGTCCGACGGAAAGTCGGTAATCATCTTTTTTGGGTATTTTCCCATCTGCTGCCGATTTTGGTTTGCTATTTCGGTCCCAAGTAAAGGTAACGTCTAAATCCAAATTCCCAGTCAGTTCAACGCTTAATATTGCCGACGTATGATGATAAAGATTATTATCCTTATTGAGCGATGCTTGCAGTTTATACTCGACATCAAAATCAATGTGTTTGGTTATTTTATTTTCGATGGTGGTGCCCAATAGGCCAACGAAGGCTTCTTCGTGATCATCTTGTCCTGTTGTTGTTGAAACATATTCAGTCAATTGGTAGCCAAGCCCAGCAGTCAGGTTCCATTCGCAAGCATTGTAATCTAAAAGTGAATAACCCATTCCAGCGGAAGGTGTATGGCGGTGGGCAATATTCTGAAAATAGTCGTTGTAATATTCGTAAGAAAGCGGAGTAACATAGAGTCGACGATTAATAAAGCGGTCCCATTTAGCATTTGCACGATTATTACTGGCGGTTTGTTCGCCTTCTTTCTCTGAGAGATTACCGATGTATCCTAATTCAAAGCGCTGCCAGATGCTGCGATAAGTGAGATTAGCGAGGGCTTGAATATCATTCGAGTTGGTATTTCCACGACGAAATGTTGAGCCTAACGTAATGCCACCCTTCCATAAACTTAAAAAATCACTGCGATTTCTTGCAATGGAGAGCATTTCTGAGCGTGGCATTATTTTATCGGTGTTGCGAAAGATAAGCTTGTCGTCAATGAGAGAAATATACCCGGTATAGGTATTTAAATTATTGTCTGATATGACGACCATTTTTGCCGTGTGTATTTCCGCGACGTCATCTAATTCTAAAGTTTGCTCATCAAATTCATCACTTTCAAAAAGGACTTCTTTAACTCGGATGTTCAGTAATTCGCCCTTGAGCCATTCGCCATTTTTCATGCGCAACCAATCATGGGTGAGCGTTTTGGGCAAGGGGGCATTTGGCGCCCATGGCTTTTCATCTTCAGCAAATAAAGGCATGCTGGCGACCAACATCGCCAAAATCCACACTCGCATTACGCTTCTCCGGTGCGGGATTATTGAGTGTATCGGGCCTGTGCCAAGCAGGTATATGAATGTGCGCAGTTACAGAGTGAATCCGATATCGTTTTGAGACTAAAAAAATGCTTTCTAACAAAGGTATCAGATACGCTTCCTATAAATTGGATTTTGGTGCAATCATATCGGTATGCATCCACTGCTGGCCCTGTGATTTGGCGATCACAATCAAAACGTTCTTGGCGCACCATTTTTCTATCTGTCCAATGACGCGAAGGGTTTCGCGCAAATCCCAAATAGAGACACTAAAACCGATGATACGCAGATTTTCGGTAACCAATTTTTCAACAAGATGTGCAGGTTGATCGTTAATCGTGATTTCACGTAAGGCACGTTTATGCAGTCAGTTCACCCATGTTGGCTAATAAATAGCGCAGGCCGAGCGCTACATGACTAAAGGGGAAAGCGGGCATTGAGGGTGCTGAGGATATTCGTCGGCTCAGACATGGCGCGCGATAATTGCCCACGTGCCGAAATGGCTATGCGTACCTGCTGGTCATGCCTATCAAGCATTAAAGCA
>JAHEDF010000675.1 GCA_024641365.1 Planctomycetota bacterium
ACTGTTCGCATGCTGTCACACCATGCGAATCACTACCTGCACGCTAGCAACGACAAAGACAAGACGGGAATAATGCTGCGGTCTTACGTTATCCCTTGCTTAAGATACGCCCCTGTCAGATGGATGTGAGCGGATCGTACTGCTCTGTTGATGGCCGTTTCGTATTATTAGTGAGATGCTTTTGCCTAATCAACCTAGTCGCCAGACACGACGCCCCTCATGTGCGCCACATCGGCGCCAGCCTGTTTGCCATTTTGCTGATGCCAAGGCAACCAAGACGGTTCCACGAATCCGTCTGCTGCCCGCTGTCACGCTACGGAATAAACACGCAGTCGGACATCAGCTGACGATCACAGAACGCCCGTGCCCACGCACGACAGATATGTAAAGAATGATGGCGCTATCAAAAAGACGAGGCAGCTTGGGAATATGCTGAATTTGTATTATCGTGAAGCTATTTAATTAAATTCACATCACGGGGGTTTTTGTGGGGGTTTTGTTTAAATCGTTTTAATTACTAGCGTTAGGGATTTTTATTCAGGTGCCTGTCCCATGGGGAGAGTTTGTAATGTAGAGTTTGTTGTTATCCATTTTCCGTTAAACAACAAAATACAAAACGGTGGCTATATCGAAGCTCGAAATAAGGCTACCGGCAAAAAACTGTGGGGAGTCCAAGTTTACACCACCAATTATGATCAGGATCTTGAGCAGGACGTGCAAGATGTCTTTATTACAGAGATGACGTATGATCAGGAAAAGAATGTTCTTCTAGTGAAAGATGAAAATAACCGAAAGTATATGATCGATATTCAAACACGGCAGGTCGCACAGGTACCAAGTAAACATGCAAAGCCCGGCGCAGATAATTAAAATTTAGGACAGTGATTTGTTTAAGACGCAATAGCTATGTCCTCAGCCACCGCGGTGTCGTCGACGATAGGATTGAGGCGATTCACTGTGCATGGCGCGGAAACGATTGCAAAAATTAGACAGGTTTTCATAGCCGCACATGTGAGCAATGCGGGTGCTGCTTAGTTCGGTCTGTCGCAAGAGTGTTTCGGCGTGGGCAAGTTTTGTGCGACGGATGGCGTCACCAGGCGATAAGCCTGTGATGGCGCGGAACCGTTTCTCGAAGGTCACGCGCGAACAGGCCAGCGTAGCGACGAGTTCCTCGACACCCAATCCCTGTATGGCCTTTTCTTCAATAATTTTCAGGATGCGGTGCATTTCGAGATCGTCATAAGCGACTGCGGCAGCGCGGGTGGAAGAACGTACAATAATTTTTTGCGCCGGAATCTGTTGGACATGTTGTTTTGGTTGTTTGCCGTTCAACAGGTCTTCCAAAATATTAATAGCTGTCACGGCGATTTCGGTTACTGGCAATTGCAAGCTGGACAGCGGGGGATCAGTGAAGGCGCATAAGCGCGAATCTTCCACACCGAGCACCGCTAAGTCAGCGGGAATTGAACGTTTATTATGCAGCGCTACCTGACAGGCGACATTTCCGATTTCATCATCTAGGCACAAAATCCCAGTATTATTTTGGAGACTTTTGATCCACGTTGTGAATTCTGGATCGTTCAAGACTTGTTCTCGATTATCACTGGGTTCGCTAGCAAAGAAATATGACATGGGTTTTGGCCAGCCTGCCGCTTCAGCTTGTTTCAAGAAAGATTGCCAGCGAATGGATCCGCCTGGTCGCACTTTCGTTCCGATAAAGGCAATGTGATCCATGCCGCCTGCCTTGAAATGCTTGATGGCAAGCTGACCAATAGAATCTGGATCGACGTAAACGGAATAAATACCTTCGGAAGCGTAGTCGGCTGAGATATTAACCAGGGGAATTTTTAGACCGATGAGGAAATTGAAGGCCGTTCGTGATTGCGGCCCGAGGAAACACAGCACGCCATCGGGATGCCACTGAGCAAGATTTTCTGGTACATCGGCTTCGTCAACGATGCTGAAATCACCAAAACGCAGGTCGCGCCGTTCGGCCTTATGCGCGGCAATAGCATCACTGACCTGTAGAAAATACTCAATTCCACG
>JAHEDF010000676.1 GCA_024641365.1 Planctomycetota bacterium
GTCGTCAGTTCCCATAACTTACTCCAGTGGACTCGGAGAATTAGAAAGTCGATAACTAATTCCTATGCTAAATAAAACACCATTGTTATTTAAGGTCATATCTATTCCATTCCCGGATAAATCATGGGCATTCTGCCGCCATCCAGTAGCAACGTTGACGTGAAGCAGCTGATTTATTGCATAATCTATTTCTAGGGTTGCTCCATATTGCAGATAAGTACCACTCGTGCTCACTGCGGGAATTTGTGAATTAGCTGTTAAATCAAATGATGAGATTCCATAACCGAGACCAACAAGACCGCTCACTAACCATTTATCATTAATTGCCCATCCATAACCACCATCGACGCGCAGGCCAAAGGCCGTCATGTGGCCAATTGATTTATAAGTCGCCTGAGATGCTTGCACCGCACCACCGACTAAAAATCCATGTTCGTCACCTGGGCCAGCAAAAGAATAGCGTGCGCCAGGGGCAATTCCGTAATGGGTTTTAAATTCTCCGCTTCCAGAACCTGCTAACGTCGCACTGGAATAATCGTAATCAAATTCAACTGGCAGCAGTTCGATTACAAAATATCCGTCACGTACTACTAATTCAGCAGCAGAAAGTGTTGGGATAAAAAATAAAATGAAAGCTAAGCGATAAACAAAAGTCATGGCACCAACACTAAACGAGCACCAACTAAACCATGCGCAGAGCCGCGGTCGATTGATACTACATGTCCTGAACGAGATAACGATGCCGAGTCACGCCAACTTCCACCACGAATGCTCGTCGATAAACCGGTATGGGTTAATTCCCAGACGTTGCCGTGCATATCAAATAATCCTAAAGCATTTGGCGTGCGTTCTCCTACTTGGCGAACGCCAGGCGTTGTGACGGTCTCTGCGACAATAGCATAATTCGCTATCACAGAACTATCACTCGCGCCAGCGCCCCATGCAAAACTATTTGCTGAGCCTGCACGTGCAGCTCGTTCCCACATTGCATTAGTCGGCAAAGTTAAGCTAATTGTTTTACCGGAATTATAAGCCGTCAATGCTGTTGAAACCATGTCTTGGCTTAAACCAAATGCAGGATTTTGATCATTTGTCGTAGTGCTACCAAAAGCATTACTCGGGAAAACCGACACGCTGGTCCATGGCGTCGTTCCTGCGATTATCTGCCATTGAGCCTGTGTTACTTCAAAGACACCCATATAATATTGCGTGAGGCTTGTTGATGTGGCAGCTGGATCAACGCTTGCTCCAAGACTGCCCGTTTGCGTTCCTATTTGTGTACTCCCTGTCGGAATTTGTTTAAATACCATTAAGTTTTGACGGTAAGCAATATTTGTTTGTAAATCGGGTACAGCCATGTAACCAGTCACGATGCCTGTATTTAAATTCAAAATTTGATAGGTTGATAAGAAACGAGAAAATTCGTCCTCAATATTACCGTCGTCCGAACCTTGTCCTGGTATTGAACAACTATTAAGAAAAAATGCAGCTGCTACAAAGGCGATGAAGCCAATAGCAGGACGAGCGCGATGTATATTCATCATCCTGGCCCCAATGGTGAAATAACCTGAATAGTAATAGGAACGTAAGTGGCGGCATTGCCATCAACATCAATAACTAAAACACCAAACGTATAATGATCACCGACAGCTGGTGAACCCGTTACTTGCCAATTAACTTGTGCGCGCACTTCTGTTGCCGTCGCCGTCAGCGGTGTAACGCTGGCTGTTAATCCCGCTGGCAGGTCTTGTACTAAATATTGCAATGGCGTAGCACCAGCTTTGCTGCCTGGGTCAATACCAATCACAGCAAATAAGGCACCCAATTCTGTTTCAAAAGGGGGCGCTCGAATTACCAATGGACGTGCTTCGTCACCTCCTGTTATGCGAATCGTAACAGTGGCAACTGATGATTGATTCATGCCTGGATCTTCAACACGCACCGTGAAGGTATAGTCATTTTGATAGTCATTATTTAATGGTACATAGGTGTAGGTGCCATTTGCATTAACTGTCAACGTACCATTGGTTGGATCGCTTAAT
>JAHEDF010000007.1 GCA_024641365.1 Planctomycetota bacterium
GGTGACGGTCGAGTGTTGTGAACAGGGTACGCCTAAAAAGCGTTCATAATGTCCTAAATCTAAGTCCGTTTCTGCGCCGTCATCAGTAACAAATACTTCGCCGTGTTGGAACGGATTCATGGTGCCAGGATCAACATTTAAATACGGATCTAATTTTTGAATGCGAACACGATAGCCCATATTAATGAGCAGGCGCCCAATGGACGCTGCGGCAATGCCTTTCCCTAGCGAGCTAACGACACCACCGGTGACAAAAATGTGTCGCGTTTTATGTTCGCGTTTTGAATTAGTAGCCATAAGAAACTTTCAAGAAAACTAAGCGGTATATAGAAGAAAATGACAGTCGTTTAATCATGGCGGATTTTCCGCAGAAGCTGGAGTGGTTGCCTGTGACTGGTGGTAGCGGGCTAAGAAAGCATCATAATCAGCGCGCACATCAATGCCCGGAGTAGCATGATTTACAACCGCGCAGGCAATACTGATGCCGGCATCAAGCGCACGTAATTGTTCTAATTTTTCAAGCTGTTCTAATTGGCTGGTAGGTAATGCTGCATAGCGTAATAAAACATCGCGGCGATAACCGTATATTCCTAAATGACGAAAACAGCTATTTACTGGGCGTGCGTGATCACGGTCATAAACAACTGGACAACGGCTAAACCATAGTGCGCGATCATTGTGGCCAAGAATTACTTTCACATTATTAGGATTTTGTTGTTCGGCTTCACCGCCGGCGACGCACAATGTCGACATACCCGCCCAGCTATGGCGTTCTAATAAATCGACCACTAAACGAATATGTGCAGGATCCATTTCGGGTTCATCGCCTTGTACATTCACAATTATATCGGCGTCCAAACTAATGGCGACTTCAGCAATGCGATCAGTGCCGGACTGATGATCTGGTCGAGTGAGGACGGCATTAACATGCGCAGTTCGTGCAGCTGCTAATAATGCTTCGTCATCGCCGCAGACAGTAACAGCTTCAGCGCCAAATGCTTCAGCCGCGCGCTCACAGGCATGTGCGATGAGGGGACGACCGCTTTCTGCCAAGAGCAATTTCTCTGGTAGGCGAGTCGACGCACGTCGAGCGGGAATAAGGATGGCGATCCCAGAGCGCACAGAAAGCTCCAAGGCGAGACACCGTAGGCCACCCACGGTGCAGTCAATTGCTTGTCATTTGTACGGTTAAAAAGTGCAGAAAAACCACTGATTTCCGCACGTTTAACTCGTTAGCACATTACCCAGGTGCACTTTGATGCCGCATGTGAGCCAAAACGACGGAGCGGGGTGCTGGTTGGTGTGCTGGTTAATGGAAAGCCCATCGCACCGCTTGGCGGCTTTGTTAGCGTGCCCCCATGAATAATCTTCGCTTTCTTGCCGTTCTGCTGTTGGTCAGTTCCTTAACAGCAGCAGACAACGACGCTTCTCCAGCAACGCCACTTATTAATGGTTCGCCAACTGGTACCGTAATTGTTAAGCTAACGGGACAATTACCATTGCGTCCAGGTGGTGGTTTATTGTTCGGAGATGGCGGAGCAAGTTTGTATGACGCCACCGTATTATTGCGTCGTGCAATTACGCAGGCAGAAAATCGCATTGTTTTAGATTTGTCACTTGAATTTAATCCCGGTTTAGCAGCAGCAGAAGAACTGGCAGCAGTGCTTAAAACCCGTTCGGCAGAAAAAAAAGTAACATGTTTAATTGATAATGCATCTGATGCTGTGATGGCACTGGCCGCTGTATGCAATGAAGTGGTAATGGTAGAGGCGGGGATACTTAACGTCGATGGTTTAAGTATGTCCAGTGATTATTATGCTGACGCATTAAATCGTTTTGGTATTAAATTTCATGCCGTTACCAGTGGCGCTGCTAAAACGGCACCTGAGCCATTTACCAGCAGTCGTCCTAGTGCGGCAGCAATTGCTGAGTATCAGCGTTTAATAAATGCTTTAGATACTGCGACTGTCGGTTTGTCGGAAACGGCAATGCTTAATGCTGGTCGCTTACAAGAAGCGCGTGCCCGTTCACCGCAAACAGCAAAAATTGCTTTAGAAATGGGTCTTGTGCATGCAGCTGTTGAACCAGGTGCGTGGCTCAGAAATTTACCTGGTCCGGTGCGTTACTTACGACAAAAATCTCAGACTCCTGAAATTAAAACAATCGCTGATGTTATGTCCGTCGTTATGGAATTAATGGAAGGAAAAAAACGCGTCAAACATAAAAAAGCAGTGGCCGTGGTAGAATTAGAAGGATCTATTATAGAGGGTGATATTTCAATGCCTGGCTATACTATTGCTGGGCATGATACGGCAAAATTATTTGATGATTTAATTAATGACAGTTCTATAATTGGCGTAGTGGTGCGCATTAATTCAGGAGGTGGTAGTGCGGGTGCAAGTGATCGAGCACATTATGCGTTACGTCGTTTAAATGCAGCTAAACCAGTTGTGGCACTCTATGACGGCGTCTGTGCATCAGGTGGTTATTATATTGGCTGTGCAGCACGCGAAGTCTATGTGCATCGCGGTACTATAACTGGTTCAATTGGTGTGTTTGCCATGGTCCCAGATTTAGAAGCGATGCGGGCGCTTTTTGGTGTCCATCGTCATACCATTACCACTGGCCCACGTGCCGAATTATTTTCTACCAGCGGATTTACGCCCGATAAAGAAGCAGCTATTCGCCAAGTGGTGGCAGCAGTCGACGAAAAATTTCAAAGTATTGTTGCTGAACAACGCAAATTAGATCCCGCAAAAGTGCATGAGCTAGCTGGTGGCCGTGTATTTAGTGGCGATGAAGCGGTGGCGCTTGGGCTGGCTGACGGCATTGGTGATTTATCCTCAGCAATTGCACGCGTTCGCGAATTGGCAGGCGAAAAAGATCCGTTGCCGATTGAACGCTTGCCTGAAAGTGGTGGCCTCGCATCGCAGCTCGGTCTCGGTGGCGTATCAACGTTATCGACTATTTCGACTATGGTCGCGGTACCACCCATGATACAAGTTTTAGTTAAGCAAGCGCAGCGCCAGCGCATGCAGGTCATGACGTGGTTCTCGCCGCTTATAATCGAATAATATTAACCAAAATATGCAGAGAAAATCACTAGAATCGTACGGTTTTAAACATGGGTTATTTTTAACCTATCATGGTCAGCGTACCCAGCCCCATGTAGGAAATTTGGCAAACCTTTCGTACTAATCATAGGGTTTGACCAATAGGAGTATGTTACACCGTCCTGTGTTCTGGCTGGGGAGGGGTGCATACAACTTCGGGTCATCGTTATGGTGCAATGCCCTGGGCAAAAGCGTGAACCGCGTTTTATGTCCAGCGTTCGACCATGTGAGGACCTGTTATGTTTAAATATCTGACACCAACGCTCTTATCTCTCACATTTGGAGTAATAGGAGCTTTGCCGGCATGGTCTGCAACGGCAGAAGAACGCGACCAACATGCTATTGCAGCGGCTAAATTAATGATGTCCGGCATGCGACATCCCGCTGATCGTCAATTAAAAGAATTTAAGGAAGCAGGTTATCCCAGTACTGACCCGCATTTAGACAAAGTCTTACGTTATACCTACTTGGACCGCTTTGCCACCGATTTACCGGAAAAAGATAAAGCAAAAAATGACAGTGAATTAAAGGCACTAAAAAATGAATTGGAACCGGCTTTAAAACAAAATAAATTATCTCCCATTTCAAAATTAATTTTCTCAGGTGGTGGCGGCAGTGCAACCCGCATGGTTAATGAAATTGCTCGCATCATGCATCCTGAATCGGCGCCGCCTTTAGTTAAAATGGCGACCGATAAAGCGCAAATGTTACAGCGTTTAATGGAAGCTTTAGGCAAGCAGGCTGAGGAAGATTTCGAAGCGGCGATTGATAAAGTAAATGCAAATAAAGCCGTGGAAGATAAAATGTGGGATTTATCAGAAACGAGTAAAGAATATCAAACCACAGTAAACGCCGCCATTGATTTGCGCATGGAGGCATTGCGTCCACTCTTTGTGGCAATGATAGCATTGCGGGATGGTGCCAATCGCGGTGAAAAATTTGGAATCGATCCAGCGCCTATTAAAGCATTTCTCAATCAAATGTTTACCAAACCGCGTAAACAATTTGAGAACAAAAGTTGGACGGAATTAATCAGCGCCTGGGATTTTGAATGGGGTGAATTTAATCCGTTCGTTCGCATCCATTGTGGCGTCTTATTGGCTGACGCGGGCGTTGCGGGCTCCAAGTTGGCTCGTGAAGAGGAAGTCGAAGCCGTTTTGCAATCGGTCATTGATTTTAGTGTAAAAGAATTCCGCGATCCAAATTTACGTATAGAAGCCTATCGCTTGAAATTAATGGGCTGGAATGCGCTGCTCCACTATCGCTTGGGACAAAATACTCCGAAATCGTTTAATCGTGGCGCTGCTTCGTGGCAGGACTTTTTAGATCGCGCGAAAGGCGATGAATTCTTGCGTTTAGATCGCACGCCAGCGCGTCTTGCGGGTGAATTGGGTAAAGTCTACATGGCGGCTGGGCGTTTATTTCATGCCAAAGGTGATCTGAATGCAGCCAATGGTTTAATGGCTGAATTAGCGGGTGCAAAACCGGTTAATCCATACAGTCATTATGCGAAAGGTTGGATTGCGTATTGGGGAGCAGAAGGTGGTACTCCAGGAAGTGGCTGGTCGCAACGTCCATTAGCAGCACATCCAGATCGTGCCTTATTAATGGCGCGCGCTTTTATGAGTGAAGCAAATGCCGCGTCTGATCCAAACCAAGTGCGGGGTAATTATATCAATGCGGCAGTTTCGCTGCGCAATGGCGTGCTCGGATTGGCGTCACCGTCACTAGAAGAAAGTGATTACATAGAATTTGCGCCACAAGTTTATCAGTTGTATGCCTATGTATTATATAAATTAGATATGCGTTATCACGCGGTCGTGGTTTCTCAGGAAGGTGCCAAAGCCTTATCTGATAAAATGCAAATTTACGAAGAACATAAAAAGCCAAATCCATGGAAGAAAAAAGGCCCGAAAGATGCAAAAGGGAAAGACACGTATGTCTGGGATGATAAACGCATTACTCCGTTGCGTGTTGCCAATGACGGCATGATATTTGCCAACCAATTATATACGCGCAATCGTAATGCCCAATCATTGCTCAATGTCTCGATTGAACTGCTACGTGGTATTGATCCAGAAGCAGTTGGCGAAAATTTACGTAAACAGCAACTGTTGGCCACCTTACAAGAAAAAGATTATGAAGGAGTTATCCGTGAAGCGGCTACATTTGTCCGTGAATATCCAGATTCGTATTTATGGGCATTCAGTTTAGTCAGTTCGGCGCGCACCTCATGGATGGATAAATTAGTTAAAGATGAAGATAAATCGCGTATTGCTCAATTATCTAAAGAAATAGATGAAGACAATAAGGCAACGGCAGCAAAGATTTCCGAAGAACTAAAGAAAAAAGATTTATCCCCAGAACGCAAAAAAGAATTAGAACGTGCGCGCTCAACCATTAAAGTATCTGAAGTCGAAAATCTAATCGCCAATAAAAAATATGAAGAAGTCATTGCCCTATTAGACGCCGACTTTATGCGTAATTTACCAGACGATGATAGTTTGGCAGCGCGCATGGTGCGCCAATTAGCCCGTGCAACGTATGAATGGCACGAACTACGCAAAGACGAATTAGCAAAGGATCCCGCTGCGTTATTGGCGGCGCTAAAAACGTACGATACAATTTATCATAATTTAGAACGCGGCATGAATAAATTGCGTAATAAAAATGTCGACTCAACCTTAGATGGCGCCGCAAAATTGTTGGCAATCGTGTTTAATCGTTCGGTGACGATGATTGTAAAATTACAGGTCGCGGGCAATGCACCTGGTGAATTAATTGACATGGCAACGAATGCGAACCGAGCTTTTGCCGACTTATATGAACCAACCCTGACCGACAAAGACCCACTAAAAAATATTCTCTTCATTGCAACCACCTTATGGGATGTCGATGAAAAGAAACGCGCTGCTGCACAATATAAGCGCTATATTGATTTGTTAGAAAAAGACAAAGCACTCAGTGATTTTAAAAATAGCGGTCCTGATGTATTAAAGAAAGTCGGCGACGTAGTTACCGCGCGTGGAGAATTTAAAAAGGCATGGGAAGAAATTGCCGATTTGTCCTATGATAGTGACGAAGACAGACAGGCCTATAAAGATTTGCCGCAAGCCAATTGGCCCGCACGAAAACGTGCTGACTATATTTCAGCCATTGAAAAGATTCGCGATTTCCGTGGATTAATGGCGAAAAATAAAACCGTGGTTGCTCCAGCACAATTTAAGCAAATTGAAGAAGCGGTAAATGAATTTAATGATGTGCTAAACTCTGCCGCCAATAAAACCATGGCTGAAAGACGATTGGCTACCTATTACCGTGAAAATGACGAATTTGATAAAGCGTTACCCATCTTGATGAAACACTTCGAAGAAGATCCATTAAGTTTGGATAATAAAATGGCTATCGTATTGGTCACTTACTTTGCCATGCTCAAAGGCGACCCAATGCCGCCTAAAGCGGACTTGGAAAAAGCACGTGGCGTAGCAGCTGAAATTCGCAGTGAAAAACGAGGTACTCGAGATAAATTGGGTTACTGGGAAGCCTATACCTTAGTTTTAGAATTTTCTGTGGTGTTGGGTGACACCAAAGTCGTTAATGACAGCCTGTCCTTTTTGCGTCGCGATAAGAGTGATTTATCACGCGACTTGATTTCACCGCCTGTCTATGGCGACGATAGTCGGGTACGTCGTCCGCAAAATGCGCTGGCCATTCAATTAGCAAAACGTTTCTTGAGCTTGTATGAAAAAGGCGGCATCACCGAAAAACCAGCATTCAAAATTGGTGAAGTGGAAGGCAATGGCAGCACCATGACCGTATTTTTAGATCCTGACGCGCCAACATTTGAATTAAAAGAAATGTTGACGCCTGATGAAGATGAAGTCATGGCATTAGTGGCGACCGATGGCAGTACGCCAAAACCCAAACCGCCAACGCAGCGTGAGCCAGAGCCGACTCCTGATCCAAAGGATGGCGATAAGCCAAAATCGAATGATGCGCCCAAAGCTGACGACAAACCAGCTGACGACAAAAAGGCAGACAAATGAAAACCATGAACCGCACTCACAATTTATTTTTTCGCCTCATTCGCTTAAGCATGGCGGTCGCTTTGGCCGTGACTGCTCCTCTGTACGGAGCAATAGAGCCAGCGCCAGGAACAGTCATTACCGATGAGAAAACTATTAGTGATGTGTGGATTGAGAGTGAAACCATTGACGGAGTGACATTTTATTTAGGTGATTGGCGCTCGAAAACTTCGGTGCAATCGACAAAGAAACGCGGTGATTATCAATCGATTGTTTACAACGGTAATGGTGAAGACGCGAATTTTCTACGCGCTGAAACGCTTTATAACATGCGTGAATTTGAAAAGGCACCTGAGTTTTATAAAAAAGCAACGGCGACGGCAAAATGGAATTGGGAAATAGAACAAGCCTATCGCCGTGGTGCTCTGTGTTTAGCGCAAACCAATAAAGGCGCTGATGCTTTAGCGATGATCAAAGAATATATCGAAAAATATCCGAAGAATGTCCATATGGCGGAAGTGGTATCATTGCGTGCTCGATTGAGTTTGGCTGCCGGTGACCACGCAGGTGCTTTAAAAGATTTTGTGGAAATGACCAAACAAGGATCGGCTTGGGGTGCCAATGCCGAATTAGAAGGTTATTTAGGACAACGTTCCGTTTTAGTTGCACAAAAGAAGCAAGCCGATGCCGTCTCATTATTGTCAACGTATTGGGGTAAAGTTAAACCAGACAAAGATCCAGAAGCATTTGGTCAAATTGGTTTAGCAATCGCCGAAGATTTACAGGCGTTAGGTAAAGAAGCTGATGTGGTTGCAACGTTAAAGAAAATTTATTTAGCACCAATTAGTACTGAAGATCAATGTAAGGCTCGCTTACATTACGCAGAAATTTTATCAAAAGCAAATGACACCGAAAATAATTTAGCTGCATTTGATCAGGCGGCATTAGCAGCTATTCTTGGTTCAGATGATAAAACGCAAAAAGATGCCGTGAAACTTGCTCGCTCCATTTTGAGTCGCATTGATAAAGATAAAAAAATATCAGACGAAATGCGCAAAGATTATCGTTCTTATGCGGGTAGTCTGTAATGCGAAATTCTGTCAATACCGTTCACCGTCCTCGTTCCGGAGACGTCATGTTAGCCCGATCTGTAACTCTTATAATCGCCTTAATTGTTAGCCTGTTTGTGACTAATTCAGCACAAGCCGTTGACGATAAGGACATTATTGTACGTAAAAATGGCACTAAAATAAGTGCCTACGTTGAAACGGAAACCGTTGAGGGTGTGTACTATCGCACCATTCGCCCGAAAGAGGGTGCCCCAACATCAAAACCAAATTTGCTTAAAGCACGAGAACTAGAGACCGTTATTTATTATGGTATGGATAGTGGTCCCTATGCGAAGGGCGTGAGTGAGCGCGATGCCGGTAATTATGAAGCGGCTGCCGAATATTTTAATCAAGCTGCATTAGCGGGATCACGTGAGTGGGAAAAAGTCTATGGCTCTATTGCAGAAGGTGAGTGTTGGGAATTAGCTAAAAAGTTTAAAGACGCTGCAAAAGCCTATGCCGTAGTGGTTGATGGATTTGGTGGTGATGACAAACAAAAGCCACCATTACTACCACATCGCTTGTGGTTAGATAGCAAATATCATTTAGGTATGGCGCAGGCTCAGGATAAAAATGACAATGCAAAAACTATCGCGGACGATTTAGAAGCATTTGGTCGGAAAGAAGGTTTAAGCGCTGCTGAAGCACGAGCAAATGGCATTCGTGCTGCAATTGCAGCGGCAGATAATAATGAAAATAAATTTAAAGAATTTATGAAGAAGACCTCGGTGCGTTCATTTGATGAACCGGAAGTGTGGTTCCACTTCAAATTATACTCTGCAGAAACATACCGTTCAACTTTCCAAAAAGGTAAAGAAGCGGCCTCTATTTATCGCGAAATATTAAGTGGGTTACGCAACGACCCAGCACGCCAAGCACAAATCTCACTCGGTTTGGGCCTGACTTTAATGGAAAGTGATCAACAATCAGCTTTAGTGGAATTACTTAAATTGGATGTGATGCCTTACGGTTCACCGGATCAAAAATGCGAAGCTCGTTATAATGCAGGTCGTTTATTATGGGACGAAGCCCAAGCGATAAAAAATAATGCCGAAGCAATGAAAGATGAACGCAAAGCACAATTTGTTGTTGATACCGAACGTGCCGCGCGCTTGGTTGTTTCAGCGGCGGTAGAAGGCCCACCACGTAATCCAAATGTTGGTTTAGCCAAATCGCTTTTAACCTCTTTCGGCCCAGATCCTGATGCAGTTCCTGAGAAGGAAAAAAAGCCAGAGCCCAAAAAAGAACCAGAGAAGAAAGCGCCAGAAAAGAAAGAAGACCCGAAAAAACCAGCGCCTAAAAAGCCTAAAAAGTAATAAAATTTCTTCATTGTGATTGTAAGAGAGATAACCAACAAAAGCGACGCCATGTGCGTCGCTTTTGTTATGTAGGTCATAGCTCGTATTGCGGGCAAAATGTTTGAAGCCAGCATCCTTGTGACTGGCGTGCTGCTCAACGTCGCATATCGTTCCCGGTCCACGGACGCCGCATGCATTTCTCTCCCATTCCATCCGTCATTGCCGCGCTCAAAGCGGGACACATGGTGATCCTCGTTGATGATGAAGATCGCGAGAACGAAGGCGATTTGGTTATGGCAGCGCAATTTGCGGATGCGAAATCCATCGCATTTATGGCAACAAAAGGCTGTGGCTTAATTTGTTTGGCCATGGATGGGCCAATGTTAGATCGCTTGGGCTTACCGTTAATGACGCGTGATAATCGTTCGCGTTTATCCACCGCGTTTACGGTGTCGATAGAAGCACGCGAAGGAATTACGACAGGCATAAGCGCAGCAGACCGTGCGCGCACCATTCAAGTTGCGATTGCTGATAATGTACGACCCGAAGATGTGGTAAGTCCAGGTCATGTTTTTCCACTACGCGCGCGCGATGGTGGCAGTTTAGTACGAGCCGGACATAGCGAGGCATCAGTGGATTTGGCGCGCTTAGCCGGGCTCAAACCCGCAGCCGTTATTTGTGAGGTGATGAAACCAGATGGCGAAATGGCGCGCTTATCTGATTTAGTAGAATTTGGCAAAGAGCATGGATTATTAGTATCATCCATTGCTGATCTGATTGCATATCGAGAAAATAGTGAACGAACGGTCGAATTAGTCGCGGAAGCACAGATAGCTACGTCGGCGGGAGAATTTCGCGCCTATAGCTACCGCAGCCATATTAGCGGTGAGCATCATTTAGCATTAGTGTGCGGTGATCGACTGCGCCCAGGCGCTGAAGTAGCAGATGCCGTGTTGGTGCGAGTGCAAAAAGAACATTTATTGAGTGATGTTTTTGCGGTCCCGGGCGCTTATCCGCCGCTGCAAGTGCTGCAACAATTAAAAAATGCAGGCGAAGGCGTATTCTTACATATGCGCGATACCAACGGTCATGGATTGCCGGCACAATTGGTACATCATGGTGGCACGCAGCATAAAATTGTGCGCGATCCTGAAGTTGCCATGGATGCACGTGACTACGGAACCGGTGCACAAATATTACATGATCTCGGCGTGCGACAAATGCGCTTAATTACCAACGCTGATCGTCACATTGCCGCATTAACAGGACATGGCCTAGAAGTCGTAGAACGTATTCGTCCTGATTAAATTAATTATTTATTAACGGCTTTTTATTGTACCTTGAGTGCAACGAGATCACCTTTTGGATTCCGTACAAAAATGTGCCCGTTGGCAATCGCTGGGCTGATCCACACGTTTTTATCAGGAACCACATGGGTACGTGAACGTTCATTAAAGCCATCAGGCTTTGCATCAGCGATAACCAATTCGCCTTTGTCACTCAAGATAACTAAGGCTCCATTACACATTGCTAAAGAGCCTTTACCTAATCCACCTTGTTGCCATTTGGATTTTCCCGTTTTCCAATCCAAGCATTTGAGTGTTTTATCATCAAAGCCATAAAGATGACCCTCAAATAAAACGCAGGCATTAAAATGATTGCGCATTTCCTTATTTTTCCAAAGCTCTTTTGGATTACCGCTAATATCTACTAATCCACTGCCATAATTGTAACCGGATGAGAGAAATACGTGGTTATTCATTACAATAGGATCAGCCGCATTTACACCATATTCCGTTTCCCACGCATGTGACCATAATTTTTTACCACTGGCCGCATCTACGGCATGCAAAGCCTTGCCGCCAAATACCAACAAAGACATTTTTTTGCCAGCAGTATAGGGAATAACGGATGCATACCCAGCCGCATCACCGCCACTTTTCCAAATGACTTTGCCACTATCAGCTTCAAGAGCGACACCATGACTGCCGACGTTCAGGAATAGTCCATTTCCAACAATCGTTGGTGAACCTGCAAATCCCCATTGTGGTTTTTTAGCGCCTACTTCTTGCGCAACATTTTTCTTCCATATTTCTTTACCGGTTTTTGCATCTACGCAGCCAGCAAAACCATCCTTTGCTAAAATGTAGACTTTACCGTCAGCTACAGTTGGCGTCGCATTCGGTCCACCTTGATACATATTCGGAGTCAATTCTTGTGGATATTTGAATGTCCAAATAGTTTTTCCGGTTTTTTCATCCAAGCAGAATAAAGTGTCTTCATTATTTTTATTGCCAGATACGTATACCATGCCATTGGCAATAGCCATTGACGTATAGCCAGTACCGACGGATGCTTTCCATACTTGTTCAGGGGGATTAGCGCCAAAATTTATTTTTTCGGTGGAAATGCCATCACGATTCGCACCACGATATTGCGGCCAATCAGCATTTGCTGTCGCGGACCACGCTGAAGATACAACACAGGATGTAAGTGCAGCGAATGCCATTAATCGGCGCATTAACATGACGACCTCCTCCGGGTTGGCTAAGGTCGTATCAGCAAATTTTGTTCACGAAACGACGACTTGGGCAACCCACTGCGTGTGGTCTACCACGGTTCTATTACTAACGTGATAACGTAATTAGCGTGCAAGTTTCAGTACGCGGCCATTGCCACTGTCAGAAATATACAGCGCCCCATCTGGGCCTGCAAAAATACCATGTGGACGATTTAATGCTGTTTCGAGTGGCTTTCCCGCTGGCGTCATGCCTTTTGCGCCAGTGCCGGCAACGCGGGTAATAAGACCTGTCGGTGGGTCATAGCGACGAATGACGTGATTTTCACAGTCGGCGATAAGCAAGGTGCCGTCGCGATCGAGACATAAATCTTTTGGTCCATTGAGTGTTGCTTGTATGGCTGGTCCATTATCACCGCTATTTCCCTTTTTCCCGGTTCCAACAACTGTGTGAATAGTGCCATCATCATTTATAACGCGCAAACAATGACCATTGCGCTCTAGAATATATAAGCGCCCATCAGCGCCGACAGCGACGCTGCGTGGATCAAGCAAGGGGGCTTTACTTGCTAGCACGCCATCAGGAGGAACGCCTTTTTCGCCAGTGCCTGCAACCGTTGTAATTATCCCTGTCTCTAAATTAATAGCACGAACACGACGATTTTGAATATCTGCTAAATAAACATTTTTTTTATCATGCGACAAAGCTAACGAGTAAGCATCGCTTGTTTGTGCAGAAACAGCCGGCCCACCATCACCGCTGTAGCCCATTTCACCGGTACCGGCAAAGGCGCTGACCACGGCGGTTTTTGGATCATATTGTAACGTGCGGCGATTATAGGTGTCGGCAATTAATAAACGTCCATCTGGTAATACTAAAAGGTGATGAGGGCCATTTACCTCCGCTTGTAATCCCGGACCACCAACACCTGCAGTGCCTTTTTTCCCATTACCAACCACCGTAGTTAAAGTGCCATCGGGATTATAGCGACGAACGCGATTGCCATCCTGTTCTGCAAGCCACGCACTACCATCAGCATTTACAAAAAAACAAAACGGTTGAATTAATTTAACCGCTGTTGCTGGACCGTCATTAACATGCGCACCACCACCAGCGACAACGACCAACGATTCAGCCGCAAAAGCACAATAATTACATGAGAATAACAAGAGGAAAAGTAGTATACGCATGTTGTTATGATAGTTTTTGATGGCACCGTCAGCCACTACCTAGTTAGGTAGACACATTCAATGCTATTCGGCTAATCAACACGACTTTCTCTGCTAAATGCGCTTTTGAAAGCCTTCAACACAGTTACTCTGTGTTGAAGGCCTTCCGAGAAATCCCCGTATTTCGGAATTCATGCGAGCGCAGTTTGGTTTATAAAACTGATGTAAATTGCAGACTTATTTGTATTTCTTAGCCGTATACCATTGAGATACATTGGTAATAGGTCACGCAATGGGGTACACACTTGCGTGTAAAAAAGCCATTACATCGTGTAACAATGGCGTAATGCGTAGTGTTAAGAACATCAGTGAACAAATGACTAGGAAAATCCGACAATGGCTACTGGGATAAAGGAATTAGATTCAATGAAAACAGAAGGAACTGTTATGCGTTTTGGATCATCTGCTTGTTGGTGCATTTTATTACTAATGTGTGGTTTAACAGTTTCGGCCGCCGAAACGCCGATTAAAAATGTTCTTTTTATAATTTCAGATGATTTAAAAGCGAGCGCATTAGGTCCTTATGGCAATGAGATTTGTAAAACACCGAACATAGATCGTCTAGCGGCGCGCGGGATGGTATTTGAGCGAGCGTATTGCCAAGGTACCTGGTGCCAGCCATCACGCATTTCATTTATGCGTAGTCGTTATGTTGGATTGAAAGGAATTACAGTTGGTGAACATGTGCGCGCAGCAGGAATTCACAGTGCGCGGGTCGGAAAAATATTTCATATGCGTGTACCTGGCGATATTATTGCAGGGACAGACGGAGAAGATGTGGCAGCCTGTTGGGACGAAAAATATAATGCCAGTGGACAGGAGGCTCATACTCCTGGGAATTACGCCTGCCTCAATAAGAATATTTTTACTACTGAATTAGAAGGCAGAGAATCAACTAAAATGAAGAACCGGATGTTTGTTACAGTTGATTATGTTGGCGATGGATCGGATCAACCGGATTTCAAAGCGGCGGATAAAACCATTGAATTATTGCGACAAAATCGTGATAAACCGTTTTTTATTGCGACGGGATTTGTGCGGCCGCACTATCCGAATGTCGCTCCGGTTCAGTACTTTAATTTGTATGATTACACCAAGTTACCATTGCCTATAATTCCTGAAGATGACCTTGCTGATATTCCGAAAATTGGTTGGGCGGGATCTCGTTCAGATACGACCGGTATTGGTGAGTATCCTGACAATATTAAGCGCATGTGGGCCGGGTATTATGCGACTGTTACCTTTATGGATGCCCAAGTTGGACGGTTACTTGATGAATTGGAAAAGTTAAATTTACATAATAACACCGCTGTTATCTTCACCAGTGACCATGGTTATCATTTGGGTGAGCATACGTTTTGGCAAAAATCTAATCTACATGAAGATGTGACGCGCGTTCCGTTAATTGTCTCAATTCCTGGACAAACCGCTGGGCGATCACGCAGTCTCGTAGAACTAGTCGATATTTATCCGACTATTTGTGAATCTATTGGCCTAACAATACCAAATTCGGTGCAAGGAAAAAGTTTAGTCCCGGTTATAAAAGATCCAACACATCAATTACATGAAGGTGCTATTTCTATTTTGCCAGAAGGACAAGCGCTGCGATCAGATAAATGGGCCTATATACTGTACAAGGATGGGAGCGAAGAATTATATGACATGGATAAAGATCCATACCAGTTTTCTAATGTGGCAAAGGATCCTATGAACAAATCACTTTGTGATGCGATGCGTCTACAAATTCAATCACACCCATTTCAAGCAGATATGGGGGCTAAGAAAAAATAAGCAGGAACGATAAGCGGCCGGGCGCGGCTTCCCGTGCTTATTAACAGTTTCCCTGTGGGTCAGAGCTTATACAGATTTTCACTTTTTAAGCATCATTGTTAGGGCTGTGAAAAATGGCAGGTAATTAGTCGGAAGCCCTTAAAACAAGTATATTTACAATGATTATGTCGCTATTTCCATGAGATTGTTTCGCATAAAATACATGTAAACGAAACTGGAGCTTAGCAGTCTTTTCATTAATACCGCATAGTGTTTTAGTGTTGTTTGCGCTTAGAATGGCGCTGAAAGGATTGGCTATGGCTACATCGACTAAGCAAAAAATGGTTGGCGTGGTCGCTCAACACGTGCGTAACGGTGGTCATCACGTACAGGTCTGTCGTGGCACTTATGCAGATGATTTACCAGATATACATTTTCGTTTTAATGTTTTGTTTGTCGAGCATAATGGTCAATTTCCTATGCATCGTCACCAATATACTGAATTAGTTTTAGTCGTTGGCGGTACTGCGACACATGTCACAGAGCGAGGCACTTTTAAATTATGTAAAGGTGATGTATTTGTCATAACAGGAGAACAACGCCACGGTTTTACAGATGCTCAGCAATTAAAATTATGTAATATTCAATTCGATCACAAACATGTCCTAGATGATGATTTAGATTTACAGAAAATGTCTGGGTTTCATGCGTTATTTGATTTGGACACCCGCCATCCATCAGCACAACGTGCACCGCAACAATTACATTTAGAAACAGACGAATTACAGCGCTGCATTGAACTTGCTCGGCATTTAGAAAGTGAATTAGTTAGTGGAGAAGAAGGGCGAAAAACCGTTATTCGTGGGATGTTTCAAGTTCTCGTAACGCTGTTGAGTCGAAGTTACACGAGTCAACAAGCAGATTCACAACAACCCGTCGCGAAATTAGCGCGTGTGGTAGCCTATATTCGAACGCATATTCGTTCTGAATTACCAATTACTCAATTAGCGGACATGGCGGGTTTATCACCAAGTCAATTTCAACGCACTTTTAGCCGTGTTTATAAACAGTCACCAATTGCATTTGTTACGCGCCTACGCATCGATGAAGCGCGTCGTTTATTGCAAGATTGTTCGCTAACTATGGCGGACGTCGCTGCCGGTGCAGGATTTGCATCACAAGCATTTTTCTCCACACGATTTCGGGCAATTACGGGATTATCACCAAGCGCTTATCGAAAAGCCTTGGGTGAATTATCTAACACGTCTTCAGCACAGGTTGGATAATGACGAGCGAAAGGATTATCATGCGTTTAGCTGCTAGTTTATTATTGGCGAGTACCATGACATGGTCGTACGCGCTTGAACGAAAGATTAATGAAGGCGAAGCACTATTTGCACGACATGTCTATCCGATGTTACAGGCAAAATGCATTGCTTGTCATGGTGAAGATCCGAAAAAAATTAAGGGTGACCTGTGGCTGCATACCCGCGAAGCGATGATAAAAGGTGGGGAAAACGGCACCGCATTGGTGCCGGGTGATCCAGATAAAAGTCCTATTTATGTAGCAGTAACGTGGAAAAATCCAGATTTGGAAATGCCGCCCAAGAAAAATGATCGCTTAAATGATAAACAAATTGCGGCATTAAAACGCTGGATTCAATTAGGCGCTCCATGGGTTGATGCAACACGACGTGCGGAATTAATTGGGTCAGCGCCGGTGCCGCGTGGACGAGAAGTGCTTACGTCAGTCGGTGGACAATCATCTGATTGGGCTGCACGCGGATATAAGGCAGAAGATTTATGGTCATTTCGTCCATTACAAAAGTTTGATGACTCACAAATAGATAAAAATACCAATCCAATTGATTATTTTATTAACTCAACATTAACTGACCAGGGTGTTACAGCACTCGCGGAAGCGGATCGTTTAACTTTAATTCGTCGCGCGACATTTGACTTGACCGGATTACCACCAACCCCAGAAGAAATTGATGCCTTCACGATGGACACGCGACCAGATGCGTGGAGTCGGTTAATTGATCGACTCTTGGATTCACCACGCTACGGCGAAAAATGGGCAACACATTGGTTAGATGTGGTGCGCTATGCCGATTCATCTGGTTTTGCCAATGATTATCCGCGCCCACACGCGTGGCGGTATCGCGATTACGTCATTCGCGCATTTAATAGCGATAAACCGTACGACGTTTTTGTTCGTGAACAAATTGCAGGTGATGAAATTACTGAGAATAATTCTGAAGCATTAGTCGCAACAGGTTATTTGCGCTCAGGACCGTGGGAGCATACGTCTATGAGCGTGGCTGCGGTAACGCGGCAATTATTTTTGGATGATGTTACGAATAGTGTTGGTTTGACATTTTTAGGACATGAACTGCGCTGTGCGCAATGTCACGATCACAAATTTGATCCAATTCCAACCAGAGATTATTACCGAATTCAGTCTGCATTTGCACCGGTACAATTTAGTGACCGTCCTGCGCCGTGGTTAGCAGAAGAAAACACCAACGGTTTTGATGATTATAAAAAACGCCTAGAAAACTTACAAAGTAAATCAGGTAACGTGCGCAGCTTGCGCTCAATTCCTGAATCAGAATGGCCTGTGGCTGAGTGGGATACGGTAGCTGAAGAAGCAGGACATATGCGGGTGAATAAAAAGCGTGGGGAATATATTAAGCGAGATTTAGAAGCCGTCCAAGCAAAAGCATTTTCAGTAAAAAATAGTAATCCAGATACGGTTCACATTTTAAAGGGCGGGTCGTTAGAAACGCCAAGCGATGCAGTGGTTCCTGGGACTTTAGCGGTACTTGCGGCAATGCGTGGCGACAATGATCCGGTTACCAGTTCTGAAATAACGACCAATCGCGATGGCCGCCGAACTGCTTTAGCTGATTGGATTATATCAGCTGACAACCCGTTAACCGCACGAGTCATGGTTAATCGCATTTGGATGTATCATTTTGGAAAGGGGCTAGCAGGAAACCCAAATAATTTTGGCGCTATGGGTGGAAAGCCAACCCATCCCCAATTGTTGGATTTCTTAGCACAGACATTTATTGCTAAAAAGTGGTCTATTAAAGACATGCATCGTCTGATCATGTCGAGTGATGCCTATAAACGTAGTAGCAAGGTCTTGCCGAAGGAAATGGCAGAAAAGGATCCAGAAGGAAAGAGTTATGCTCGTTTTCGCCCTCGTCGTTTATCAGCAGAAGAGATACGAGATAGTTTATTATTTGTGTCAGGTGAATTAAATTTTGACATGGGTGGTCTGCCTACGCAGCCAGAGCTAAACCTCGAAGTCGCTATGCAGCCACGGCAAATTATGGGTGGCATCGCCATGGCCTATCAACCAGATCCGCGCCCACAGCAACGACATCGTCGAACTATATATACTAAACGGATTCGTACGTTGCGTGATCCGATGATGGAAGTATTTAATCAACCTAATTTAGATATTAGCGCTGAAAAACGTGATGCCTCAACCATAACCCCACAAGCATTTACTTTAATGAACAGTCAAAATAGTTTAGATCGCGCGGTTGCGATGGCGCTTCGTTTAGAAAAAGATCATGATGATCTTATCGCACAAGTGTCTGCTGCATTTCGACTCATTTATGGTCGTCAACCATCATTAGCAGAACGTGATATGGTTTTAAAACATGCCGCGTTACAATTAGCACATCATAAAACTATGACGGTTACTCCGCAACACATGCCGCAATACACCATTCGACAAATGGTCGATGAAAAAACAGGCGTGCTATTTTATTGGGTAGAAGATTTAGATATCTATAGAGATACTTTTATCCCCGATAAAAAAATATGGGAGTTATCACCGCACACACGGGCATTAGCCGATGTGTGCTTAGTATTAATGAATAGTAACGAGTTTATCTATGTGTATTAATGGTCTTTTATTTTTCATAACGATACAATAAACGAGGGCTGTCATGCTGCCACCATTTGCTAATAACGCTGATTACCTATCACGCCGTCGTCTTTTGTATTCACTTGGCGCATCGCTTGGTCCAGTGGCTTTGACAGGACTTTTTGCTGATCGTTTAATGGCAGCAGAGCCACAAAAACAAGCGCCATTGGTTCCTAAAAAGGGACATGTACCTGCAAAAGCGAAAGCCTGCATATTATTATATATGGAAGGTGGCCCCAGTCATATTGATACATTTGACCCCAAGCCAGCGTTAGAAAAATTACACATGCAGCGTTTTAAACGCACGGATAAATTTGCATCCGCGATGTCGTCGGGTGATCGGTATTATGTAAAAAGTCCATTCGCATTTAGAAAAGTTGGCCAATCTGGCATTGATATGTGTGAGCATTTTCAAGAACTTGCAAAGGTGGCTGACGAATTATGTATTTATAAAGGCTGCCAAGCTGAATCAATTAATCATCCAACTGCCAACTACCATATGAATACTGGCAGCCAATTTGGCGGGGAGCCGTCAATTGGCTCGTGGGTCACTTATGGATTAGGTAGTGAAAACCAAGATTTGCCTGGATTTATTGTATTACCAGAAGTGTCTTATCCCCAAGGAGGTTCTGCTAATTGGGGCAATGGTTATTTACCGCCCTATTTCCAGGGCACGCCGCTGCGCGGCAGTGGTTCGCCTATTTTAGATATTACACCCGCGCTAGGGATTAATCGTGAACATCAACGACATAATTTAGATTTACTCGCCGATTTAAATAACGGCCACGCTGAAAAACATCCTGGGCACGATGATTTATCAGCACGGTTAAATAGCTATGAATTAGCCTATCGTATGCAGACGGAAGTACCGGATGTCATGGACTTGTCTGGTGAAAATAAAGAAACGCGTGCGCTCTATGGTTTAGATGATCCGGTGACAGCAGATTTTGGTCGCCGTTGTTTGTTGGCGCGAAAATTAGTGCAAAAAGGAGTTCGCTTTGTGCAGCTATTTAGCACTGGTTGGGATTCGCATGATTATATTGGACGGGCACATAGTGAACGTATTCGTGCTGTTGATCGGCCCATCGCCGCATTAATCGCTGACTTGAAACGGCTTGGTATGTTAGATGAAACCTTAGTGATGTGGACCGGTGAATTTGGTCGCAGTCCTGATAATGGAAAACGCGGTGGCGGCGATGCACTTGGTCGTGACCACAATGCAAAAGGTATGTCTATGTTTTTTGCTGGCGGCGGCGTGCGGCGCGGAACCGTTGTTGGAGGGACCGACGAAATTGGTGATCACGCCGTAGAAACGGTCAGACCAATTCGTGATGTGCATTGCACCATTTTACGTTTGCTTGGTTTAGACGATAATCGCTTAACCTTTTTCCACGGTGGGCGTTTTAAACAATTAAGCCAAATTGGTGGTTCGGTCATTGGTGAGTTGATCGCCTAACAACAGTGGCTACTCCATGGACATGAAAAACCACTCGTTTAATTTTTCACGTCGGCAATTGTTAACAGCTACCGTCGCGAGCAGTGCTGCTCTTGGTTTTAACGCTCTAAGTCAATCACCGTTGGCAGCAATTGAGCCGTTTCAGCGCACCGGTAAATCACGTTTTCTTTTAGGTTTAGCAGCCTACTCATTTCGTGCGCATTTTTCAGCAGAGGTGCAACGCCCGAATAAAGCCGCCCCAAAAGATCCGCGCATGGATATGTATCAATTTATTAATTATTGCGCTGAACAAGGATGTGATGGTGCTGAACTCACTGGTTATTTTCTCCCACAAGATTTGACGGGCGACGCACTACAAAAATTACGGCGTCATGCATTTTTGCGTGGCGTTGCCGTTTCTGGAACGGCAATTGCCAATACGTTTGCATTGCCAAAGGGAGCTGAACGCGATCAGCAAATTGCTCATGTAAAAACCTGGATAGATTACGCGGTTCAATTAGGAGCACCACATATTCGTGTCTTTGCAGGCAGCGCAAAAGGTATTGATGAAGCGCAAGCGCGCGTGATGTGCATAGAGGCACTTGAGGAATGTTGTGATTATGCGGGTAAACAGGGGATCTTTTTAGGAATAGAAAATCATGGTGGCATTGTTTCCACCAGTGCGAGCTTATTAGAAATTGTTCGTGGGGTAAAAAGTCCTTGGCTCGGTATTAATTTAGATTCAGGTAATTTTCATACCGCAAATCCCTATGAAGATTTTGCGCTGTGTGCGCCTTACGCAGTTAATGTACAAGTAAAACTCGTCATGCATGCACCGCAGGGAGAAAAAACACCGACGGATTATGCTCGTCTCGCGCGCATCTTACACGATGCAACCTACCAAGGATTTGTAACACTCGAATATGAAGAGACAGAAGATCCATTTGTTGCCATTCCGCGTGAGTTAGAGAAATTGCGAACAGCACTAACGATGGTGCAATAAAACCTTAATTTGTAGTGCCGCTATTCTTCATCATCGTGTGACGAATTATCTTTTCGCGTCGTTTTTTTACCGCTGCCTTTTTTGGCGAGTTGTTTCTGCACTTCGTCACGCGGAATAATGCGCCATTTGCCTTCTGGGCAATCACCTAATTCCCACGGTCCCACTTTGACGCGTACTAAATTGGTCACTATCAAACCGACGGCTTTACAGGCACGGCGAATTTGATGTTTTTTCCCTTCTCGTAGCACAAAGCGGAAAGTTTGTGTTCCCGTACGCGACACGTCCATCGGCATAATCGCTTCATCATCTAATTGGCGCAAAACTTGTAATTGTCGGGTGTGTTCTGGTTTAATTATTTTATTGACGGTGACGTCGTAATATTTTTTCCACGCATTACCGCCTGTAATGAGGCGAGCTAATTTTCCATCTTGGCTCATCACTAAAAGACCGCGACTATTTTGATCGAGTCGACCGCATACAGCTAATGTCCATGGCTGTCCGAAAACTTCTTCGACATTTGGATCATCTGGTGTCATGCAGTTCCCAGGTGTCAGCAAAGTCCAGGCTGGTACTTGATCGCCTTCCGGCTGTGTCGAAACAATTTCCGTAGGCTTATTGAGTATAACGGTGACCAATTGATCGAGATGACGCTGGCCGCGATCTTTAAGCGTGATGTCTGCGTTCACATCAACGCGTAATCCCTGATCCAAAACCACCTTCCCATTTACCAATACCTGGCCAGCGCCGATCAAACGCTCAGCTTCTCTGCGTGAACACCAGCCTTTTTGCGCAATCAGTTTAGCGACTCGTTCTTGTCCATCTCGTATTGTCATGACGGAGGTTGTCTAAAAGAGGCCTAGGCGAGCAAGAGTAGATACGCGTATCTTTTGTGCGCTCTCCGAGGGATGGCGTATCCCATTGGTAAACGAATTATCAGGGAGTTGGTGTTAGTTATGAGCTAAGTACTGGCGCTTACAAACAGGATCACAGCATTTAATAGGTGTTGTAAAGCGATCACTGCAGGTCATTTATTTTATGTTTTAGAATCACCCTCGACACGATTGCTCATCGCTTAGTAATAGGAAGTACATGGAGCAATAGCGAAACAAATATATTCCATGGATGCAATGGCTGTGTTGATATTCGACATTGCATGAACAGTGAATGTATGGTCATTTTCTATAATGAAAATTCCTCTTATACACATCATTCCTACGCAACAATTTTTAGCAGTCATGATGGCAACAATCTTGAGTTGCCTCACTTGGGCCTTGACCTTTTTGAACAAAGTGGATGCCGCTGATCCAGTCAATATTTTAATTATTACCGTCGATGATATGAGCGCGGATTCGGTTGGTTGTTTTGGCGCACAATTAAAAGATACGACACCGACTATTGATGCTTTAGCGCTATCTGGTTTACGTTTTGAAAATGCGCATGTATGCGTTGGTAATTGTATGCCGTCACGCAATGTGATGTGGTCAGGTCGTTATCCACACAGCAATGGCATTGAGGGATTTTATCAAAATAAAAATCCAGATTATCCAGTGTTATGTGATCTCATGAAAGGACATGGCTATTTCGCCGCGATTCGTGGCAAGGTTTCCCATTCGACGCCCTATCATCCCTATGCGTGGGATTTGGATTTAGATACCGGACCAGATGGTAAAGAAGCTCATTTTAAAGATCCCGCTTCGTATGGTATTTCGACGACGCAGGGAATTACGGCTGCCAAAGCAGCGGAAAAACCTTTCTGTCTCATGATCAATATTTCAGATCCGCATAAGCCTTTTTATGGCGAAACTAAAGGTGGTAAAGGGAACGACCAATTTGTTCCAAGTAAATTATTTACCGCAGCTGAAATACCAATCCCGGCATTTTTATTTGATGATCCTGTGGTGCGTGATGAATTAGTGTTATATTATGATTCGGTGCGTCGTGCGGACGATGCGGTCAAGAGCGTGTTAGCTGCGCTTGATGCATCTGGTAAAGCAGAGCAAACTATAGTGTTTTTTCTCTCTGACCACGGCATGCCATTGCCATTCGCTAAAACGCAAGTTTATCACCACAGCACCCATACACCGCTCATTATCCGTTGGCCCGGTGTAACAAAAGCAAATACCATTGATCAACAGCATATGATTTCTGGCATAGATATTTTGCCAACATTGTTGGATATGGCTGGAGCAAAACATCCGCCAGGATTACAGGGTCGTTCATTTGTTGATGTCATTAAAGGAGGGAAGCAAGAAAAACGAGATTTTATTTTTAAAGAATATAATGAAAATTCAGGATCGTCGCGTGATCCGATGCGGGCTATTCAAAATAAACAATATTTGTATGTGTTTAATCCGTGGTCGAATGGTGAACGTGTCATGGCAACCGCAACCAGCGGTACGAAAACCTATAAGCGAATGGTAGAATTAGCGAAAAATAATCCAGAATTAGCAAAGCGCTTGGATCTTTATCAGCATCGTGTGCCAGAGGAATTATTTAATATCGAAAATGACCCAGATTGTTTGCATAATTTAATAAAGGATAAAAATTACCAAAAAGAACTAGACGGTTTGCGGGCAGAATTGGAACAATGGATGGTCGATACGAATGATCATATGTTGGACACGTTTCGAAAACGTGATAACCCGGCAGCACGTGAAAAATATGTGCTTGATAAAGAAGCCGAGTCAGCCGCACGCAAAGGAAAAGGTGGGGGGAAAAAGAAACCGTCGGCAGAGGAATAGTCCGGAAGTCCGGAAGTCCGGAAGTCTTGATTTGCTGGGGATTTAATGTGTGGGTATATTTCTTTTGCGACTGCAAAAAGGTGTTCGCTTCGCTCAAAAAAATAAGTCGATTATAAGTAAATAAAGGCGCGAAGCGCCACCTTTTTGAAGCTATTGGTAAATCGCGCCGCTTTTATTTGTATCGTGGTGCGAGCAAGACTTCCGGACTTCCGGACCCCGGACTTCCGGACCAATCTATCCCTTACTAAACTCCCGGCTAATAAAATGTTGCCCCCTTCGTAGAGCAGGTAACAGCGTGTGGCTTTGTCGCCATGTTGCCCCATCTTAGAGGAGTTCAGTTATGCGTATCTTTAGTCTTATCATATTGTTAGGGCTGCTTACCTCATCGCTACAAGCCGCAGTCGGGCTGGTGACGGTTCCGGATCGCGATGTGGTCCGCATGACCATTTATAACGCAGTAGACCTGACATTGGTCCAAGAGTCCCGTAGTTTGATCCTCAAAAAGGGCATCAACCGCATTCAATATCAATGGGCCGGTACGCTGATTGATGCGACCTCGTTGGAGCTGCGCTCGCTCGATAAGGCTGCTGAAACAGAAATTTTAGGAATCATTTATCCGCCCAATGCGCCCGCCACTTTAATTTGGGAAGTCGATAGTAAAATTGAAGGCCCGGCTAAATTTGAAATTAGTTATTTTACCTCAGGCCTGACCTGGAATGCCGACTATGTATTGCGGGCGACTCCGGATGAACGACAAGCTGATTTGGAAGGATGGATTTCGGTAACAAATAGTTCAGGTGAAGATTATGCACGTGCTGAAGTTCGCTTAGTGGTTGGTAATATTAATCTGGTCGAACAAATTCGCGATTTAGCTACTGGTCAATTACGTCAACAATCGCGCTCTCTTAAGAAAGAAGAAGTAAGAAAATCTGGTCGTGCAATCATGAATACTATTGTTACTGATGAGGCGGCACCTCAGGCGATGGCAGAAATGGCAGCTAAAGAAATTGCAGGACCAGATGTAGAATCAGCACGCCTTGGTGATTACCACATTTTTAGCGTGTCGGGCGTGCAAGCAGTCAATAACCGTGCGACCTCGCGCTTCAAAGCAATTACCACGAAAAAGCCAATGGCGCTTGAAGTATTATACCGCATTGGCTTCATGAGTAATCAAGCAATAAAATTATATCGCTTTATCAATGATAAAGACCATGAATTACCAGAAGGCCCACTGCCTGAGGGTTTGTGGCATGTGTTCCGTGTTACTGATGCGCAAACACACACATTAAGTTACAGCGGCGCGACCAATAGTGTTTATGTACCACCGGATCAAAAAGTAGAATTAAATTTAGAATATGACCCTGCCATTGCGGTAAAACAAACGCACTTATGGCATGGAGAAACCAATCACCATTATAATAACGACGGGCAAGTTGATGGCTGGATTAATCACGATCGTTACACATTTAAATTAGTGAATACCAAAACGATACCGGTATCAGTCGAATATTTAGTGCGGGCACGTGGCGATTGGACTATTAGCAATTTGGAAGGCGAACGTCGTGACCAACGCACTTATCGTCATCAGGCGCAAGTCGATGCTGGCGGTATTTTAGACTTGGGTCCATTTACCATTTCGCGCCGTACCAATGATTTAGTTCCGGTGCCGCAACCACCAGAAATACAACCACTTCCTAAATTGGTGCCGCAACCATGAACGACACCTTAACCTTATCACAACAAATTTTCGGAGTACCTCTTATGAAAATCTTCGCTGCTCTCATTTTAGCTTTTGCTTTCACTGCGCCACTCTTAGCAGAAGTAAAACTCACTACCTTACCTGATCGCGAACGTGTCATCATTCGCTTTGAAGATAACGGTCGCGTTTTAGTCGAAGAGGCGCGCACACTGACCCTCGATAAAGGTGTCACCACGGTGAATTTCACCTGGCTTGGCGTTCAGATTGATCGCAGCTCCATTCAATTAATGGGTGTCGAAGGCGTTCCTTTTAATGTTATTCGCGCCACCTATCCACCAAATCAAAGTAATAGTTTAAGTTGGGATGTTGGCTCAGAGGCTGCTGGTCCGGCCAAAGTACGTATTAGTTATTTATTGGCTGGATTAGAACGCGAGGTAGCAATGCGTGCAGTTATTGATGATGGTAAACCAACATTATCGCTGCGGTTATATCAACGCCTTATTAATAATAGCGGTGAAAATTACGATCAAGCGACGTTGCGCGCCTCGTTTGGTGATTTACGCGACAGCCCATTAGCGAGCGGAGAAATTCGCCAACAATTAGCAGCAAAATTTGTGGATGTGCCATTTACTAAGCGTTACACCTACGACCCTGAATCAGGAAATAATAACGTAAAGGTTGATTATGTTTTCGCCAATAAAAAGGAAGGCGGTCTTGGAGCTGGTATGTTGCCCGGCGCAAAAGTGCGCGTCTTTCAACTCGCTAATGGCAGCGAAGCATTCATGGGTGAAGATTTTGCTCAACCGACACCGCTTAATGAAGAATTAGCGCTGCATTTAGGTGATAGTAAAGATTTAACGGTTCGTCGTGCCGTTCTTAAAACGCGCCAAGATGTCGTTCAACGCGATCACAAAAACCGTCCCGCTTTATGGCATGAAGCACGCGATATGCGCTTTGAAATTGAAAACTTTACCGGCGATACTAAAACCATCGAAATAATTGAGCGCACCAATGGCGAGTGGGACATTGTTGATCCAGTGCAATTATTAGAAAAGCGCATTGCTCCAGAAAAATATGAGCCAGCAGCGGGTGAAGCCAATCCGGTCGGAACGATTGAGCGTAAGGATGCGAGTACCCTGGTCATGAAAATTCCTGTGCCAGCCAATCGTCGTGTTGTTTTTACTGGTACGATTCGCCGCTTAAATTTGCATTAAATATAAACCTGTTAACTTTTTAATACAGAAAGTCTTTCCAATGAATAGCATTTTATCACGGTTATGCCTCCTATTTGTCTGCTGTTTATCCGCGCCATTATATGCTGTAACAGCTAGTGACGCGGAAGAGGTAATGAAACAAACCGAAGAAGCTGCACAGCGAGCCGAGTTAGCACTTCGTAAGAAAAATGCAATTCCAGTAGTTCAAGTAATACCAGAATATCAATTTGTCCTTCGAGAAAAAGGTTCGTTATTAGAACATCAATATGCCTCGCTCAATAAAAAATTAGGCATGCAAAATGAAGAATTCGCGGCGGTCAAAAAACTTATTGAACGCGTTGACTATTTGCTGATCTATTACGATGTGTTGATTAATGGAGATAATGAACGTTGTTCACTCATGGATCGTGGAGTTTGGCGTGTAAGTGAGCATGGACGTGGCGATATTATGGTGAGTGGTATGACGGCAAAGGGCGAAATGACAGGCTGGGTATGGAACCTAGTAATTTCAGAAGCAATGACGCAATCTCTGTATGCCATGTCAACATCGGAGCCAGTGATTGTCGATTTAGAAAAGTCATTAAAAATACTCCGTAATTATACCAAGGACGAACAGGCAAACAAAACCGAACTACAAAGCGCCTTACAACGTGTGAACAAGGCATGCGAATCCTATAACGTAGCACTACAAATAGCACGCGATGAATTGCGTTCAATCCTTACCACCAGACAAGAGGCGGTTTTGTTTCAAAGAGGAACGCTTAATTAAAATAAAATATTCTCAATCCCACATTTAGGCATTGGAAGCGACCAAATTTACTGAATTATTTCACGTATTGGCTGTGTAAAACTGCTGCGACAATAAGAATATATCGGTAAATAATTAAATTAAGGATCATATCTATGTTGAAACAAATTAATCTTGGAATTATAATTGCTATAGCTTTTTCATTGGCTGCGATAGCCCAAGATGTGAAGACTAACGAAATAATAAATGAAAACGAGGCCGCGCAACAGGACACTGCTAAAGTCGATTATAACGATGCATTAATTACCAAACAGAAGTCGCTTGATTATGAGCATAAGCGATTACGGGATATATGGAAAAAATCTGGTTTTCAGCCGGAAGAATTATCAATCATAATTGATCTCATCGAACGAATTGACTATTTAAAAGCCTGTTATCACGTGATTGTGTCGGGGAAAGAACGTCAATCGATCATCTTTGAAAAAAACGGTCAGATAAGAAAGCCAACACCAAAGAAGGAGCTCTCTCCGTCCGAAAATAATAAAACTGAATATTCGCAGACTACAAAATTACAAGCTTTCTTTACATCTGATGCAGTAATTATAGATTTATATAGTGCTATGGAGACCTTGAGCACATTGATGGCCAATCCACATGCAAGTGAGAGTGAATTAACAAGCGCTTTATTGTATGCGCGCCAAGCAAGGGAATCCTATAATGCCCGATTAAACTCAGCTTACAAAGAACTGCGTTCCAAAATTAGCGAAGCACAAGCAATCATATTGTTACAACGAGGAACATTTCACTGACGTACAAATATTGCTCAGTGCAATGAGAATTTTTTGGGCGAAAATTTACCACACCACGCATTCATCGGCAAAAATAGCACAGGCGGCAACAGCAGCGGCTCAAACGAGGAATTTTTCTCTAAATTGTCCCGGCAACTGATTCGGGTGCTCGGGGCCACAGCTTCCGGGGAGATGATTTTTC
>JAHEDF010000677.1 GCA_024641365.1 Planctomycetota bacterium
CCAGAATTATTAGCACGCGCTGAACCGGGCGCAGGTAGTCGATTTCGCTATTACATCATGAATTTAGCGTGGCTCGCTGCATTAAATGCCCTGCGCCATGAACGGCGACGCACGCATGCCAGTGCTGATGCGGGCGGAGACGCAGGCTCTATTCTTGATCGCACGGCGGGAGAATTACCAGCACCCGATCAACAAGCTGCGATGGACCGCGCCTGGGCTTTAAGTGTTTTACAGCAGGCTATAGATGATTTGCAACGTTGGTCGCAAGACGGCACCCTGGAACCAGAAGCATTTACTATATTAAAGGCGAATTTAATTGAGGGTAAAAATTTACGCGATGTGGCGAGTGAATTGAATTTACCATTAACAACTTGCCATCGTCGCTTGGCCAAAGCGCGTATGTTATTGCAGCAAGCTATTGTTGAACGCTTAACCTTGGCGGGAGAATTAAAAGAACATGATGATCCAGCGCAGGCGGCAGCGGTTTTATTGGAATTGGTTTCGGGTTAATAATTTAAATTATGAGACCCTTTTTTAATTCTACGACGATAGTTTGCGAGCCTGTGCTCATCATGTATCCCATACAGTGCGACATGACAAGCTACCAGATATCGAATTACTGAGTAATAACGCAATGTTTATAAGGATAATGAGTTATGGGGGAACAAAGGCTGCATACAGAACCTACGCAGCGACGTTACATGTCGGATTTGAATCAGTTACTTTATATGTGTGTTTCAATAAATTCTGGTCAACTTATATAAGTAGTGACTAGTATAACATGGAGATGTTGGAGATAATATGTATGATCGCTTCCTAACCACTGTTGTGCTTATTGCCACGACTGCTTACTGTTCGGCTGCATTTGCAGGTGAGGCCATGTTACCAGATCCATTAATTAACAATGCTGGTGAACCAATTACCACCGCAGAACAATGGCCTGCGCGCCGTGCTGAAATATTGCAGATGTTTACTGAGCAAGTTTATGGTCGCACGCCAGGTGAACGTCTTATGAAACAGACGATTACGGTAACGGAAAAAACCCCAGGCATGATGGATGGAGCGGCTGACCGTCTGTTGATTCGTATTGAGTGGACCGGGCCTGGCGGAACAACTGGTATGAATTTAACGGTATTCATACCAACCAAACAAACCAAACCGGCAGCGTGTTTTTTGCTGATTTGCAATCGCGGCCAAGAAAATATTGATCCAACCCGCGAACAAAAATCACCCTTTTGGCCAGCGGAAAAAATTATTGCACGCGGCTATGCGACGGCAGCATTTTGGAATGGTGATGTGGCACCCGATGATAAAAAAAAGAATAATACAGACGGAATATTTAAAGTCTTAGGCGCACCACAAGCAGACACAGATTGGGGTACTTTATCAGCCTGGGCATGGGGAGCGAGTCGCGCCATTGATGCATTAACGCAACAAGCAGGCATTGATCCCAAACGCATTGCCGTCATTGGTCATAGTCGTGGCGGTAAAACTGCATTGTGGTGTGGTGCCCAAGATGAACGCGTTGCTTTGACCATTAGTAATGATTCTGGTTGTGGTGGCGCAGCCATTTCCCGCGGTAAAGAAGGTGAAAAAATTTCTCGTATTAATTCCTCTTTTCCGCATTGGTTTGCCAATAATTACAATAAGTGGAATGATAAGGAATTTGAGGCGCCATTTGATCAGCATGAATTATTGACATTATGTGCACCGCGTTTGGTTTATGTGGCAAGCGCTAGCTTAGATAAATGGGCTGATCCCGATGCTGAATTTAGATCTACTGTGGCAGCTTCACCGGTATGGAAATTATTTGGGCATGTTGGCATGTCGGCGACAACGACACCAGCACCAGAAAATCCCATTCACGATGGTTTCATTGGTCATCATATTCGTACCGGAAAACATGACCTGACCGAATATGACTGGGAACAATATATGAATTTTGCGGATAAACATTTACCGTAATAACGGCAGATACAATTAGTCGCTTTTGCTCAGTATCGATAGCAGATGTCGTTGTAATTTCCCGGTGGCCG
>JAHEDF010000678.1 GCA_024641365.1 Planctomycetota bacterium
CTAACTGCATGTCCACAACAGGCTAAAGCTGCTGCCCAGCCGCTGATGGAGCCGTGAAAGCGAATTAATGATTCCGTTGCTAATTGTCCAGCCTGTAAAGTATCGATGGCGATACCTAAATCTTTTGGACTATCATCAATATCGCATGCGCTCCAGCCAACGTCATGCAATAATGCGTCGCTGTTGGCTAATTCGTCGGTGCCAAATCCGCGATCTAATAAAATGCGCCAACCACGATCACGTAATGTTTTTAATAACGTGACTTCGGCGTTACGGGGCAATGCCTTGGCCGGATTTCCACCATGATCAAGTTTTACCGCGACGAGCGGTTGTGGTCCAAAGGCACTACGTAAATGCACCTCTACGGCTTTAGCTTGTGGCGAAAAGGCGACTTTGGGCACAATGCGGGGTTTTTCAGGAAGGGCTAAAGTTTGCGCCAGCCATTTATCAAGCAAAGTAGCTAAGCTTTCAATCGGGCGGTCTTCAGGCTGTAAATTTTCCCATAATAAATAGCGATCTTGTTGATTTACTGGCAAAATACCGAGCTGATCTAAGCGTGAATCTGGAGCAATGACCAGATCAGGTTGTTCATCTTGTACGGCCTCCAGCACGCTCAGCCAACTTGCCAATCGTTCTCGTAATGGTCCGCGACGTGCATAACCGATAGGACGTACTCGTACGTGGGGGAGCCCAGCAAATAAACCATCTAATTTCCCATCGCCTAAAAGAATCAATTCGGCATTGGGGAAACGTTGATGGAGCCGTTGTAGTGCTACACTACTTAATAAAATATCGGCACCAATAGTAACGCGGCTTAACACCACCACTTTCATGACTGTTTCAGGTATCGCAGCGCACGACGTGCGTACATGATGATAACGTGCATTTAATTGTGCTTCTGATGTAATGCCATTTTGTACAAGGGCTGCCATTAGTGCAGGTGTTCGTTCAACAATACGCCAGACAATATGTGCAAAGACACGCGCATAGACGGCGCGACCGGCTGGAGTAAATCCATCATTTAACGGTTCTACTAATCCTGCAAATAAAGCGGACAGTCCTTCACTGCGTAATTTATCATCATCGCTGTTGGCCGCATCGGCAATAGCCCGTGCGGCTTGTAAAACCGGATGATCTTGTGTAAGCCCAGCAATTTCTGGACCTATTGTCGATAACGAATGTGTGCCGAGCCACGAGATGATGGAGGCGGCAGCCGCAGCGGGATTAAGCATTGAGTGCAATGGTGGCGCCATCTTCGATGTCGCAAGCTATGACTTGTAGCAATTCAGTTCTGTTTAAGAGCTACAGCTTATGCGTGACGTATGTTTTACGTCTGCTAAGGAGGCGTTAATCGCTGGCTAATTGTTTTACCACTCGTTGCTGCTTCGATGGCTTTAGCAATCCCGACACTCGACTCGGTCGCATCCATGTGTCCGAGTATGGATAAGGCGTAATTTCAATAAAACGCGAACAGTCTTCTAGTCTTCAAGGGCGAGAAACGTATCGTATTTTTTTTATGTCAGCCACATTAACCCCAGAGAATGATCTGAACGGGTATTTTAATTAATGATAAGTCTCGATCAACAAGTCCAAGTAGCCATATTACTACAGATTTGAAAACCGAGGTTTTAAAAAAATGCGATAAAGAAAACAGATAGAGCAAACGGTGATTTTGAGAGGGATCGCGTCGTGCATGTCAACGATACTGATGTTTATGAAACATAATCGGTAAGTCGATTATTGCTCGATCACGTAAGTCTCCGATTTACAATTGTTATTTGCCTTAAACATTTAACGAGCAACAAGAATAAATAGTTTCTTATTAATCTGTAAGCTAGAGATCGCGTATGCGTTCCCAATGCAGGCCAAAACGCGCTAAGTATTTTTGTAAGCGATCTGCATCATTGGTTACTTTTCGTTTAATACGAGATGCGGCAAATAACAGCCGCCCGGCATCTGATAGCGAACGTGCCTGACGACAGATGTTAATGACATCGGTTAATTGTACACGATCAAAGCGATCTAAGTGGTTCA
>JAHEDF010000185.1 GCA_024641365.1 Planctomycetota bacterium
GCTCGCTATAACTGCAGAGCAATGAGTGACTGCAGAGCAATGAGTGATCGCAGAGCAATGAATTGACGTTATCGCGGTGTTTGCGACAACCATGACGATGTCCGCTGTCATAGCGTTTTTGTTTGGTGCCTTTATTGGCTCTTTTTTGAATGTGTGCATTCATCGATTGCCGCGCAATGAAAGTGTCGTTTTACCGCCGAGCCGTTGTTATAGCTGCGGTACTCATGTGCAGTGGTACGATAATTTACCGATAATTAGTTATCTGTTGTTGCGAGGAAAATGTCGCTGGTGCGACGCGCCGTTTAGTCCACGCTATGTCATTTTAGAAATCGTCGTTGCCCTCATTAGTGGTGGGGTGGTATTGTGGGCTTCGACGAGTCCGTATGCGGTTGCGCCCTGGTTATTAATTGCGGGCGTTAGCGAACCAATTGCACGAGCCATTGCCGCCTGCGTTATTTTATCAATGTCGTATATGTTAATTGTTTCATCATTTATTGATTTAGAGCACACCATTATACCCGATGAAATTACCAAGCCGTTTCAATTAGTTGCGCCATTTTTAGCAATGGGAACAGGCGTGGTGATGTCCCATCATGCTTTATTTAATCCAATAGAATGGTTAATTCGCTACGATGCATTTGGCCATCCATCAGCAACCACCGGACGCTTTCTCACTATTTTTTCAGTCAGTGTGTTTATCGTCTTATTGTTTTTAGCCGTATCATTGCCGCTCGCCAAAATTATTTATAGTCGTTTTTGCCCACCTGAACAACGGTGGAGTGACGATGATCATCGTGGTTTTCGTATTGGCGTATTATGGTTTGTAGCTGCATCTGTACCCGCAGCTATTGCCGTAATTATATTGGCGCTTGTCAAACCAGGTGGCACGTTGGGATGGTGGGTTGCCGGAGTAGGACAGGCAGCAACCGCTGTTTACGGTAGTTTAACCGGATGGATGTCCCTTTATGTTGTTGGCCTTGTAGGAACCATTGTTTTTAGACGGAATGCCATGGGTTTTGGCGATGTAAAATTTTTAGCTCCGGTAGGCGCATTTTTAGGACCGATTGGTGTGCTCTATGCATTTTTCGGCGCGGCCATTGTTGGAACTGTGGTTGGACTTCCCATGCGCCTCATGCGCAAACAACGAGAAATTCCGTTTGGCCCTTGGTTAGCAATTGGCGCAATTATTGCCCTGCTTTTTGGTCCGGACATGCATAAATTTTTAATGGGTAGCTTTCAATAAGGGATTAAAGAAAGGATTAAAGATCAGCTTGTATAAGAGATACGCAGCGACTAAATAGACGTATGCGTAGATGGCATCGTCATTGGTTATTTTGGGTTTTTATAAGTTCCTTTCTCTTATTTTGCCTCGCGAGCGCTACGATTTTGTCTTTGCGGTTAATTGGTAAAAACGATTACAAACAGGTTATTACATCCCTGCGGGATGCAGGAGAAATTGCTACATTAGATGATTATATTTCGTCATTACCCGCAGTAAATGAATCGGTGCAGGATCAGTGGAAACAGACGCTCGATCGCATGCTCGACCAAGAGATGTACAACCGCGTTACTGATGAACAGTGGTTTGAATATTTTCTTCACGGTAAATCAATCCCGCAAGATGCTCTCGATGAACATGAATTGGCGCGACCAGTCGCTGAGGAGTTGATAAGAATTTTATTGGAAGAAAAGCCAATTGTCTCTACAGCGGGTTACCTTGCGTCTTGTTTGCCGATGGACAAGAGAAACCGTCCAGAATCTTATCATAAGTTAAATATCCCAAATTTGTTAAACTCTCGTTCTTTTGCGACGTGGCTGCGTTGTGAACTTTTTTTAAACCCGCACAATACAAAAGCATTAAATGCTTTTGATGCCTATGTACATAGTTTTGTCTCATGTGGCACATTAATTGACGCGATGATTGCCATAGCGATTCAGCGTATACGTGACGAAACCTATTTGACTTTAGCTTATTACCGACGTCTACCTTCTGCTGTTTTTGAACCATGGTGTAATGAGACCCCGAATGGGCTGTTATTGGTGAGCGATGCATTTGTAGGCGAACGTGTTATTTTTATAGATGGTTTGATGATGTCGCTAGGACAACAATTACAGCATGTGAATTACTACTTTGGAGGTTCGCCTTTATCGACATGGGAATCAATTATGGAACCATTCTATGGAGTCTATTTCTGGTCAACTATTCATCATGACGCTGCCTTAATTACTCACTCGCATCAGTGTATTAGCACACGATTACGAGGAATTAAATCTGTTACGATACCACCGTATGATAAAGACCAATTTTGGGGTATAAGCGGCGCTCTCATGATGCCCAATTTAATCGAATCAGGTATTACAGCTTTAGAACATGGTGCGAACCAGCGCTTGTGCCGATTGGCTACGCGAATAATGAATGACGTGAAAGCGCCACTTCCTGCAGATACCGAATTATTATGCAGACAATTTCCCTATGCAAAAAATTACGTACATCCGACGGGTGACACATTTCTTCTTTTATACGAGCGTCTCTCCGATACCCGTTTTCGTTTACTGATCGATCCCGCATCGCCACCAATCGATTTTGATGACACAAGCCGTATGCGGTCCCGTTGTAACCAACTGGGTAAACCGGCGGCTAGAGAGCGAATTATAACAAAAAATTTAACATTAGAGCTAGATCTTGCTGGTCGACCTGAGAGCAAACCGTAGTTTAAAAAAGTGCATATTTACCATCATTTATCTGTGATGTATTTATGCGTGTAAAATTATGCCAACAATAACGGTTTAAAATTAACGTGATTTCTCATTGTTATCGACCGGGTTATTGTTCAATTCAGGCAAATGCATTTCTGCGACAGCGTTTAAAGTAATTTCTGCAAGATCAGCTGGGGACCCTTGTTTTTCGACTGCTCCACATGCAGCTGCGGCGCATGGCATGCCGTACACAATCGCACTGTGTTCATCTTGCGCAAATGTGCGAGCGCCTTGATTGCGCATAGCTAACAATCCATCAGCGCCGTCTTCTCCCATGCCAGTCAATAAAACACCGACAGCATTTTTCCCTGCTTCTCTGGCTACACTATGAAATAATACATCAACTGATGGTCGGTGAAAGTGAACGGGATCGGCATTGGTGATGACGGTTTGATAACGGGCACCACTACGTTTAATCTCAAGATGTTTTCCACCCGGTGCAATATAAACCATGCCTGGCATAATTTCTTCACCGCCAACGGCTTCATGGACACGCATAGAAATCATTTCATCAAGGCGGTCGGCAAATGAGCGCGTAAACATTGGTGGCATGTGTTGCACGATAACCATGCCGGGTGCATCAGCGGGCAAGGGTTCTAAAAATTCACGAATAGCTTGTGTGCCACCTGTTGATGCGCCGACAGCAACAATTTTATTGGTTGTCCTGGCCAGTGTTGGCAAACTAGCACACGGCGTCGTATGCAGTGCACCTTGCCAGGGGCGTGGTGTTGCTTTAGCTGCAGCTCTTACACTGGATGCCAATATGCGACCAAGTGAACCAAGATCGTACGCTGAGCCGGGTTTGCACAGCACATCAACCGCTCCAAGTTCCAATGCTTTAATAGCTTCTTCTGACCCACGACGCGTCAAACTTGAAATAACCACAACTGGCATTGGGCGATAACGCATAATGCGTTCAAGAAAAGTTAAGCCATCTAAACGCGGCATTTCCAAATCAAGTGTTAGGACATCGGGATTAAGCGATAACATCATTTCTCGCGCTTCGTACGGATCAGCGGCTGTGGCGACTACAGTAATGTCTTCAGCTTCAGATAATGATTCGCTGATGACACGACGTGCCGTGCTGCTGTCATCGACGACCAGAACCTTGATCATGATTAATTCTCCGCACGTTCGACGATAACCAAACCAATAGTGCCTTCGGAGGTGCTCAGGGCGAGATGGTGATGTTGTAATAAATTTTCAGGAAAATTTTCTTTTCGCGGTGACCCTAAACGAATTTCGCCACCCGTCGTATCTAGAAGCGGCGCAAAATTACCGGCTACCACATTTGTTAATTCACCCATCGCCGAATCAATCATTTCTTCATTAATATTGGAATTGCCGATTTCATCAATTAAAGTAGCTGCGATTGATTCCGCTAATCCATTGCTGAGCCCAATAACAATAGTGCCGTTTCGTGAACCGTGGTAATCAATAGCGTGGACAGTAACTAATTCTTTTATAGGAGGCATGTCTGTTGGCCCCAAGACATCGAGGAACGCAAGTCCTTGAAGGACTTCCGCTAATACAAAAACACCTGCTGTCGTGTCGATCATGGTAATTCTGCCTTTCGCACGATGACGTTTTCAAGTGCAGCACAAAAATCCTCTACACGAAATGGTTTATGAACAAACTGTGCACCCATGAGCTTTAAGCGTCGAATGCGCGTGTGATTCGTTTCGGTCGACGCAATTAGCACCGGAAGTGATTTAAATGCATCCATACTTCGAGCCGTCGCCAAGAATTGTTCACCGTCCATGATTGGCATATTGAGATCTAGGATGGCTAAATCAGGCGGCGCTTCCTGTATAATGCGCAGCGCCTCTTGGCCGTTACCGGCTTCTCGAATTGAAGCAATTTCAATATTAGAAAGTTGCAGCGTGCGGGATATCATGGCCCGCATAGCTTTACTGTCGTCGATAATAATTATGTGTAGTGACATAAGAGTCTCACAGGTAAAATGCCAGGCGCCCCCGGGTCATCCGAGTCGCACCGTTATGTAAATCGAGTTGAATAGTACGTGGAATATCACCACCAATATCCTCGGCGGCACAGACAAGATGATTTGACCACAACCATTTACGCACAGCAGAGATATTACGGGCACCTATAGCGAATGGATCTTCACCTTTTCCGACCCGAGCGCCTCCGACTACGATCACGCGTAGGGTATGGCGTGCTGCACCAGCTCTTATTAATTGAGTATATAAATTATTAAGCGCTATGTTAGCAAAGCGATTTGGTTCATGTTTGATTAAATCTGGATCGCCGCCTTTTGAACTTGGCAATTGTATGTGAGCAAGACCGCCAATGGAAGTGGACGCGCAATACATGACGACACCGACACAGCTACCAAGCGCATAAGCCGCAAGAAATCCATCGCGACAACCACCGATAGCAATTTCGCCAATACCCACTTGGGTAGTTTTAGTCAAATCCATTGGTGATGTACGGCAACGTATCATGGCTTACTATAAACAGCGTGGTTGATGAGCTTAAATTTATGTTCAATTCTTGTCATGCTTTCTGAGTGTCCTAAATAAAGCAAACCTCCTGGATCTAATACATTGTGAAAGCGTGATACCAACGTTTGTTGAATTTCTTTGGTAAAGTACATCATCACATTGCGGCAGAAAATCGCATGAAAACTACCATGCATCGGCCATACATCGAATAAATTAAGTCGTGCAAATGAAACTATAGAACGATATTGTTTCTGAATAGAAAAAAGTCTTTCATTACGATCCGACAACTGCATTAATTCAGATCGATAAAGTGCCGGAACTGTGCTCAGACGAGATTCTGGATAGATACCATTTTTTGCGGTTGCTAATGCCCGTTCAGAAATATCAGTTGCAAGAATAGCGACGTCACAGGGATGGCCGAAGGGAAAAACATTGCGCACGGTATGCGCAAGTGCCCACGCTTCTTCACCAGTTGCGCAGCCACAACACCAAATGCGTACAGATTCTTGTGCGCGTTCTTTTGCGGGCTTTAAAACATGATGAGCGAGATGATCAAAGTGCCCAGGTTCACGCCAGAAAAAGGTGTGATTGGTCGTAACCAAATCAATGAGTTGTTGTCGTTCGCGTGCATCTTCTTCAAGTAATGTAACATAGGCATTTAGATCAATTCCCAGGCGTCGCAGACGTTTGCCAATTCGCGAATTAACCATCGATCGCTTTCCAACATGCAGATTTATACCACAGCCGGCCTGGGCGATTTCCATTATCCGGTCAAGGCATTTTACATCTTGCATAGTTCGCTCTTTAAATTCGCAAATCATGCGGCCTCCTGCTTAAGCAATAAATTGGGGTCAAGAATAAACCCAACGGTACCATCAGAAAGAATGGCGCTGCCCGAGAGACCGTGATGATGTGCAAATTGTGCTGGAAGTGGTTTGATAACGACTTGTTGCTGTCCAATTATTTGATCGACTTGTAACGCGATGCGTCCGCCAAAGCGTTCGAGCACCAGTAAAATGCGGCCTTCACTGCGAAGAACCTCAGTATTTTCTGAGAAGATATAGGTGAGGGAAGTAACTGGTAATGTTTTACCTCGACTTTCCATTACCATGCCACGTTCAAAAATAGTTTTTATTTGGTTGCTGTCAGCTTGGAGCGCTTCAACAACAGAGGTTATAGGGACTAAATAACGTTCAGACCCGACGCGAATTATCATCGCATTTAATATTGCTGTTGTTAGCGGTACACGCACGGTGAAATCAGATCCGACTTGAATTGTGCTGCGTAGAACTACGTCACCTTTTAATTGTTGCAGTTTGCATTTGACTACATCGAGACCAACACCACGACCACTTAAATCAGTAGCAATATCCCGGGTAGTGAAACCTGGTTCAAATAATAGTTGATGCAGTTCTCTATCGTCTAATCGATCATCTACATTAATTAAACCACGATCAATTGCCTTGCGACGTACGACTTCACGTTCTACGCCTCGTCCATTGTCGATGACGCGAATAACCACATGTTCACCGGATTGATACGCTTTAAGGGTGATCGTACCGCGACGTTGTTTACCCATACGCTCGCGTTCATCCATTGATTCGATGCCATGATCGACGGCGTTACGTACCATGTGTAATAATGGATCAGCAAGATTTTCAGCGATAGATCGATCTATTTCAGTGTCTTCACCTTCAGTGATGAGATCGACTTCTTTGCCCAATTTATTTGCTGCGTCATGGACGGCGCGTGCTAATCTTCGAAAAGTAGAGCGAAGGGGGACCATACGCATACCAAGAGCAAGGCCTTGCAATTGTCGCAAGATGCGCCCCTGGCTAGTGACGGAGGATAACAATGGGACAGAGTTTATATCCTGTGCCGTAAGATTTAACATCGAATGTGAAATAACTAGTTCGCCAACCAAATTTACTAATTCTTCTAATTTATTGGTCGCAATTCGCGAGTAACTATCGAAATTCCGAGCATCTTTTACCGCTTTCGTGATGTTCTCTTCAGCATCTGGCGCTGTAACTATTGGCGGTGGTGATGTTTTTTCCTTCTCCCGAGGAA
>JAHEDF010000186.1:0-5721 GCA_024641365.1 Planctomycetota bacterium
TTTTAAAACCCGTAGTAGTTATATTCCGCTCGATAACATTACTGAAGGCCAAGAAAAATTCTGCGTTTATAATAGCCCCTTATCAGAAGCTGCTGTATTAGGTTTTGATTATGGATATTCGTTATCTGAACCAAAAATGCTTATTGTGTGGGAAGCGCAATTTGGCGACTTTGTTAACGGTGCACAAGTTATTATCGACCAGTTTTTATCCTCTAGTGAAAGTAAGTGGGGGCGCGTATCGGGCTTAGTTATGATGTTGCCACATGGTCAGGAAGGCATGGGACCGGAACACAGTTCAGCACGTTTAGAACGCTTTTTACAAGCCTGTGCCGAAAATAATGTGCAAGTTGCATACTGTTCAACAGCAGCACAACATTTTCATATTTTACGCCGCCAAGTGCAGCGCAAATTCCGCAAGCCATTAATATTAATGACTCCGAAAAGTCACCTGCGCTCCAAACAGGCCAGCAGTGACTTTAGTGAATTTACCAGCGGTCGTTTCTATGAAATTCTTGATGACCCCAAAGCGAAAGCATCAAAAGTAAAACGCTTAGTAATCTGCACCGGTAAAATAGCACATGAATTAATTGATCGGCGTACAGAAGAAAAATTAGATAGTGTCGCCATAATTCGCGTTGAGCAATTGTACCCGCTCCATGAGGAAATGCTCAAAGACGTTATTAAACCGTATGGCAAAGCAGACGTTATTTGGTGCCAAGAAGAACCGCAAAATATGGGCGCATGGTCTTACATTGAACCCCATCTTCGACGAATAACCGGCAAGGAAATTACTTTTGCCGGACGTGAAGGGGCTGCAAGCCCTGCACCTGGGAGTTCCATTTTGTTCCAATTAGAACAAGAACAACTTATTGCCGCCGCATTAGGTATTACTGCACGCAAACCAACAAAAGCACATTAAATTAAACGTAAAAAACTCATCTTTCACCCATCGCGAAGATGCCTGTCGCTAAAAGACATCATCATTGCCCCGCAAAAGATTGTTAAATCCCATGTCCCATGACGTCATTATCCCAGCTGTCGGCGAATCCATAACTGAAGGCACCATTGCACGCTGGCTCGTCGCTGACGGTGCCATTGTTACGGAGACGACTCCTTTATTCGAACTCGAAACCGATAAAATCAGCACCGAAGTTCAAGCCGGTGCTGCAGGCAAAGTCACCTTTTCTGCAAAAGAAGGTGATACCTTGGCCATCGGAACGGTCATTGCATCAATAGACACGTCTGCTGCAGGTACTGCGCCACAAAGTGCACCGCCCCCTGCGCCAGCAGTAAAAGAAGCACCAAAATCTGCTGCACAAAATATTACCAGTACATTTACTGCACCACCACCCGCTGCGACCATGCCACTCAGTCCAGCCGTAAAACAATTTGTTGCTGATAAAAATATTGATCCTGCAACGGTCACTGGCACCGGAAAAGATGGCCGCATTACCAAAGGCGATTTATTACAACACGAAGCAAAGCCAGCAGCTGCATCGACACCAGCTACCACTGCTCCAAGTACTGACAGCGGAAAAGGTGTCACACGCAAACGTATGAGCACCTTACGTCAGCGCATTGCGCAACGCTTGGTGCAAGCTCAACGCACCGCAGCTATATTAACAACTTTTAATGAAGTTGATATGTCTGCTTGTATGGAATTACGTAAACGTTTTAAAGAAGGCTTTGAAAAGAAACACGGAATTGGCCTCGGATTTATGTCGTTCTTTACCGTTGCTGCGGTTAAAGCGCTGCAAAAATATCCGCTCATTAATAGCCAAATTGATGGCACCGACGTTGTCAGTTTTGATGGCATTCACATGGGTGTTGCTGTCGGCACTGAAAAAGGCTTAGTGGTTCCGGTTTTACGCCATGCCGAAAAAATGTCCTTCGCTGAAATAGAAAAAGCAATTAAAGGCGCTGCGCTCAAAGCGCGTGATGGGAAATTAACCATTGATGATATGCAAGGTGGCACATTTACCATTACCAATGGCGGCGTTTACGGCAGTTTAATGTCGACGCCAATTATTAACCCGCCCCAATCTGGTATTTTAGGCATGCATTCTATTAAACAGCGCCCAATGGCGGTTGATGGCCAAGTTGTTATTCGCCCGATGATGTACATCGCCCTCAGCTATGACCATCGCATCGTTGATGGTGCTGAAGCGGTCGGCTTCTTAGTACGTATTAAAGAATTAATCGAAGAACCTGAAAAGTTACTGTTTGATTTATAAGCACACATTTATTCCTAATTTCCGATCGCTCGCTTTTTCAAGGATATCTACATGTCTCAATTTAATCTTATCATTATCGGTGCTGGACCTGGTGGTTACGTATGCGCCATTCGCGCTGCCCAATTGGGCATGAAAGTCGCAATCATAGAAAAGCGTGCGGCAGGAGCAAAAGTTCGTTTAGGTGGTACCTGTTTAAACGTTGGCTGTATTCCATCTAAGGCATTACTAGATTCGTCAGAACGATTTAATGATGCAGCGAAACATTTTGCGGATCATGGCATTAACATAAATGCACCTGCTATTGATGTCCCAACGATGATGAAACGAAAAGATAAAGTCGTTGGTGGTTTGGTAGATGGCATCAGTTATTTAATGAAGAAAAATAAAGTAGAAGTTTTCACGGGAACAGGATCTTTACTAACTGCTGGTAAAGTATCCGTCACCGCTGCTGATGGAAATGTCAGTGAATTACAGGCTAAAAATGTCGTATTAGCCATGGGGTCAGTGCCCATTGAGTTACCTTTTTTACCATACGATGGCACCACCGTCGTTAATAGCGACCACGCCATTGCATTTGATAAAGTGCCCGAACATCTCGTCGTCGTTGGCGGTGGAGTAATTGGCTTAGAATTAGGCTCCGTTTGGTCACGATTAGGTGCAAAAGTAACCGTCGTAGAATTCTTGCCACAAATTTGCCCATTCTTAGATCCGGATGTGGCAAAAGAATTACAAAAATCACTCACCAAGCAGGGACTGACATTTAGCTTAGAAACCAAAGTAACCGGTGTCAGTGTTAAAAATGGAAAAGCCACGCTGACGGCAACTGATAAAGCAGATAAAGAAATTACCTTTCTTGGTGATAAAGTATTAGTGTCTGTTGGACGACGCCCATTAGTTGAAAGTGCTGGACTGGATAAAGCTGGCATTGCTTTAACAGATAAAAAACGCGTCAAAACAACGCATGATTTCGCGACCTCTATTCCAGGTGTTTATGCTATCGGTGATCTGATTGATGGTCCCATGTTAGCACATAAAGCTGAAGAAGAAGGTGTCGCCCTCGCTGAATTATTAGCTGGTCATAAAAATACGCTTGATCATCATTTAATTCCTAACGTTGTGTATACACATCCGGAAGTTGCGACGGTTGGATTTACCGAAACGCAACTCAAAGAAAAAGGCACCGCTTATAAAGTCGGGCGCTTTGGTTTTATGGCAAATGGTCGCGCTAAAGCTGCGGGTGAAAGTGAAGGCTTCGTAAAAATTGTCAGCGATGCCACCTCTGACCGCGTTTTAGGTGCTGCAATAATTGGTCCACGAGCCAGTGATTTACTTGCAGAAATTACTGCGGTGATGGCTTTTGGCGGATCAAGCGAAGACATTGCCCGCACCTGCCACGCACACCCAACTTTCAGCGAAACCGTCAAAGAAGCGGCGTTGGATGTACTGGGTCGCGCACTGCATTCGTAAGTCCTGACACCAGGGCTCTGTTAGTCATATTCCAGTCTTGCCCCATGACGCCAAGGTCCACCATTCGCTACCGTGGACTACCTCGTCATTGCCCGAAAATACCGCCCGCAAACCTTTAGTGAGGTTTCTGGTCAAGGTGTGATTGCTCGCACCTTGGCTAATGCGATTCGCTCGAATCGCGTGGCGCATGCTTATTTATTTACTGGCCCGCGTGGAGTGGGCAAAACCAGTATGGCGCGCATTTTAGCGAAAGCGCTGTGTTGTGAAAATGGCCCAACAGAAAAACCGTGCGGAACGTGTCAGCATTGCACCATGATTACGGATGGTTCGCATCCAGATGTAGCCGAAATTGACGCCGCGCGATTTAGTGGCGTTGATGCCATTCGTGAATTATCCGATGGCGCTTCATTTTCTCCGACGTTGGCTCGTAGTCGTATTTATATTCTTGACGAAGTGCACATGTTGTCTACATCCGCTTGGAATGCGCTTCTGAAATTATTAGAGGAACCCCCTGCACACGTTCGGTTTATTTTTGCAACAACTGAAGTCGAAAAAGTAATTCCTACCGTTTTATCACGGTGCCAACGTTTTGATTTTCGTGCTATCGATTTAAATGATATTGTTACGCGCCTACAAGAAATTTGCGGGAATGAAAAAGTAACTTTATCCGACGCCGTTTTATATCGTATTGCGCGAGCTGCTGGCGGTGGGATGCGCGATGCGCAAACACTACTTGATCAATTAATTGCGGTCAGCGATGGAACTGTTAACGAAGAGGATTTAAATCTATTATTAGGGGCCGCTCGTGGCGAAGATCTTGATTTATTAATTAGCGAATTGTTGACTGGTGAATCAGCAAAATCAATTGAGTCACTAGAACGTATCATATCCGGTGGTGTATCGGCTGCCACTCTGCTCGAACAATTAGTTGGGCATATTCGAGCGATGATGTTAATTCAAACGTGTGGAGCACAGTCGCCCGCCGTGCAACGCTTGGGATTAATAACTGCTGCTATTGAATCGCAGGCCGCGACTATCACGGTCGAAAAAGCATTGCGCATTGCGCAAATACTTTTGGCCAGTCAACAAGCTTTGCGTCATGGTGTTGATCCACGATTACAACTTGAATTAGCATGTGTTCGCATTGCTCGTTTAGGCGATGTCCTGGATGTTGATGGATTATTAAAACGCATTGAGCGATTGGAGCGCAGCGCTAGCAGTGTCAGCGCAAACCCCAGGTAGGGCCGGGACCGTCTTCACGACCGCCACCGGCCCATACTCCATCTGCAAACACAAAGCAGCTACCGACAGAGGCGACAACAACCTCGGCCGCTAAAACACCAGCGACTGCAAGGCCTGCTGCCGCTGCTCCCGTTATTTCCGGACCCGCTGCGGTGTCAGTGAATGCACCAGCGTCTGAAAGCACGCGCCACGTAGCGCAAGCAGCAGCCTTACCGCAAACATACCTATTTGATGTGCAGCAAAAATGGGCGGAAATTATTCAATCAGCGATGCGCGATAACCATCCGCAGTTGGCTACTGATCTAACCGTCTGTCGGCCAATTAGCCTAGCCAAGGGCGTCCTCACCCTAGAAGCGCCACACACATTATGTGATCGCAGTGCCGATGATGCGCTCATATTAACCACGCTGGCTCGCATTATTGCCCAAGTTGCTGGATATCATGTGCCCGTTTCACTGCGTCCACCTGGGGGCGTCTTTGATACGAGATCAGCTCGTTACCAAGCAGCTGAATCCCATCCTTTAGTGCAGGCCATTCGCAAACGCTTCGCAGCCGACATTATAGCTCGAGAACCCATAACTTTAGCCGAATGGCAACAGCGGCAGCAGTTTATTGAGAAACAGGCGTCCCCCGCACCCGCAGAAGATGATGCCGAGTGATGCACCAGCCACATATGATAAACGAAACGGACATGCCGATGGCAGCGGAATGCATCTTTTCTAAGCTAGAATCATAACTCTTTCAGTCCCATGAAACCAGGTCCTATAAGCGTAGACTC
>JAHEDF010000186.1:5731-7294 GCA_024641365.1 Planctomycetota bacterium
ACCGCTGAGCTTGCGGTGCAAGGTCCTCGCATGCCTACGCAAATTGGGCCATACAAAATAATCAAATTAATTGGTCGCGGTGGAATGGGATCTGTTTATCGGGCACAGGTCGTGGTCAGCTGTCAAATTCCCATAGGCCAGGAAGTTGCCCTAAAATTATTACGGGAAACAGATGACAAAGAACGAAAACGTTTTGCACGCGAAGCTTTATATTTACAAGCGCTACAACATCCAGGAATCGTTCGCGTCCTTGATAACGGTGAATATGAAGGACAGCCATATATCGTTATGCAATTGGTTGAGGGCAAACATGCCGATGATTTATTGCTCGCTGGAAAACCCATAGACCAAAATGTTATTGCCGACATTGGCGTTCAAGCTTTAGAAGCCCTCCATGTCGCACACATGCACGGCATTTTGCACCGCGACATTAAACCCGGCAACCTAATGATTGGTGCCAATGGACAAATTAAATTAGTCGATTTTGGTCTTGCTCAATACATGGATGCCGCTGAATCGCACCTGACCGCAACAGGCGCCGTGGTTGGCACACCAGCTTACATGAGCCCGGAACAAGCCTCTGGCCGCCGTGAAGAAATTTCTCGGCGCAGTGACGTCTATAGCATGGGCGCCTGCCTGTATGAATTAGTAACTGGGCAACAACCTTTCACCGCTGATAATTCGGTTGCGTTATTACGTTGTATTATTGAGGAAAACTTAGTTCCGCCGAGTCGGCACCGCGCTGACATCGATCGGGATTTAGAAACAATTATACTGAAATCGATGGCAAAAGATTGGCGTGATCGCTATCCGTCCGCCGAAGCAATGGCTGCAGATTTACGACGCTATCGAATTGGCGTGCGAATTCGCACTGCGCGTCCAAATTTTCTTCGCCCATTATTACGCACCGCATGGCAACAACGTGCCGCATTATCTTTAATTGCGCTGGTGGTATTTGTCGCAGTTAGTGCCACTACTTTAGTCGTACGTGCCGCGTTAAAACGCGCCGAGCAAGCAGGTGCCGCCAGCGTCATCACGCCAAACGTAAATGTCGCTACTAGTGGCACGACTACTGGTGCAGGCACCACCGGAACCACTGGCACCAATACCTTGCCTCCTGAGCCAATTGTGCCGGTTAATCCATGGGTCGAAACATTGCGTCAAAGTTTAGCGCTCGATGATCCCATGAGTCCGTTAGGTTTGGCGGATGGTGCCGTATTAGGCGCCGACATGAAGTATGTTGATTTACCTGCCGTTTCAGGCCCCGTACGTTTAGCAACAACCATTGAATTATTAGATGCGAATGGAGTTGTTGAATTGATGGTCAGTGACCGTGACCTCGGCTTAGGCTATCGCGTTCGTTTAGCTGCAACCCAAGCAAATGACCGACTGGAATTGTTACGCGAAGACAAAGTAGTTCGCTCACGCGATTTAGGTCAGCTCATTCGTGGCCGTCCATTTAGCTTCACGCTGGAACGCGTTAATGAAACTATAACCGCAACGCTTGATCGTCGTGAGCCATTACGATTCCAGGATTTAATTCCCATTGAGGGTATTTTAGCG
>JAHEDF010000187.1 GCA_024641365.1 Planctomycetota bacterium
TCTCATCCGCCGCCGCCTGATGATCAGCATACTCACACGAAAATCTCATTTAGGCGGTCACGTTATAGGTCACCTAATCGTTTTGTGCATGTGTAGAAAGTCATACGTACAGTTTTAATCAATAATCAGTATAGAGGGAATACGTTTTATCTTCGGTGCATCACATGGTTACAGGACCATCACGGCTATGAATTGCCTCGCAACCTGGAACTAACACCATGACCAATCGCTCTTTTGATTATGACGTGCATTAACCAAACCAAGTCATTAACAACTTCGTCTTTCTATCGTACCGTTTATCCCCTTCACCACTTAAAGGATTTTAACCCCATGGGCATCTTCCGCACCGCAACGTTTTCATTAGCACTCATTCCCTTATTAGCTGCAATAACAACTGGACATGCAGCGGATAAAAAAGCGGATAAAAAAGACCCTAAAGAACAATGGTTCAACAAAATGGACACAGGTCCTATTTTATCTGCCTGTATTAATAGCGATACACCAAAAGATAATGTCGCCATCAAAGGCATCGCCATCAAATTAGGCGCAGACAAAAATGCGGGGCTTTGTTTTGACACTGATTTATTGCGTGTGAGCGCGGGATGGACTGATGGCTGGCTGAACTTACGCGGCGTCCATTATGAAGGCAAACATGGTCCAACAGGACCAACCGTTGGTGGCAAACAATTATTTGCGACGCAAAAAGCTCCTGGCTGGTCAAAGGGTGATAATTTAAAAGATCCTCGTAGTGAACCATTTGGCCCGCTGCCAAGCGATTGGGCAAAATATAAAGGCTTATATCTGCATGGGGATAACGTGGTTTTATCGTACACCGTTGGTGGTTCGGCTGTATTAGAATTACCAAGCCTAGAAGCCGATGGCGGCATCAGCCGCACATTTAATATCAGTAAATTTTCTGCTGCGTCAGCAATGGTCGTCGCAGATGGCGACGCAGCGGCAGAGGTAAATAATGGTGTAGCAAAAGCTGGCAATTTATCAGCGGCATTAGTTGGCGCACCAAAAGGCGTTGAATTAAAAGCGGACGGAAATCGTATTTTAATGCTGGTCCCTGCTGGTGCGCAAGGCGTCTTTAAATTAGTCATGTCCAGTGGCGATGGCGCAGCGGCCGCTAAAGCGGCAAGTCCCGCAGTTGACCCAGCAACACTCACCAAAGGTGGCCCGGCTCATTGGACAGAAACCATCGAATTAAAAGGCCAACTTGGCAATGATGATGGTGCCTACACCGTCGACACCATCACCATTCCGGAAAGCAATCCTTGGGATTCTCGCTTACGTTTAGGCGGTGTTGATTTCTTTAGCGATGGACGCGCTGCGGTATCCACCTGGAATGGTGATGTGTGGATCTGTTCCGGTATTGATGACAAATTGGAAAAATTAGTGTGGAAACGTTTTGCCGCTGGCCTCAATCAAACCTTAGGACTGAAAGTCGTAAACGATGAAATCTATACCCTGGGTCGTGATCAAATTACACGGTTGAAAGATTTGAATGGCGATGGCGAAGCCGATTTCTTCGAAGCATTTAATAATGACATGCATGTTACGCCCGGTTTCCATGAATTTACGCTAGATTTACATACAGACGGCGACGGCAATTTTATTTATGCGAAAGGTGGTCCGGTGCGCCCGGGTGGTCGCGGTTGGGAAACGATCAGCGAACATGCGGGCACCGTTATGCGCGTATCGAAGGATGGCTCGAAATTAGAAGTTATCGGCACCGGTGTACGAGCGCCAAATGGCTCTGGTTATGGTGGCCCAGATAATTTAGTCACGGTAGGTGATAACCAAGGTACGTGGACCCCAGTTAGTCGTGTAACAGCAATTCCACCACATAAAATTCCCATGTTTGTTGGTGTGCCTGATTTAGCGCATACCACGCCTCCACCAACTGATTACACGCGTCCTATTTATTGGACGCCACAAAATATTGATAATTCAAACGGTGGCCAAGTGTGGTCACCGAAAGGTGATAAATGGGGTCCGTTGTCAGAACGTTTATTACATATTTCCTATGGGAAGAGTAATTTAAGTTTAACGATGATGGAACGTATTCCTGACACGTCGAATAATTGTGGTTGGCAAGGCGGTTTTGTTTTAATGCCATTACATTTCGCAACTGGCATTATGCGCGGACGATTTAATCCAGCGGATGGTCAATTATACGTCTGTGGATTAAAAGGCTGGCAAACCAACGGCGCAAAGGATGGTGCGTTACAACGTGTTCGCTATACGGGTAAACCTCTACAATCAGTGGTTGGCATGTCAGTGAAAAAGAATGGCGTTGAACTGACCTTCTCAACGCCACTTGATAAAACAGAAGGCGCCAATGTCGAGAATTTCTCAGTTGAACAATGGAATTATCAATGGACCAGTAATTATGGTTCTCCAGAATTTAAACCAAGCTCTGGCGACAAAGATAAAGGCCACGATCAAGTTACTATCTCAAAGGTCACTTTATCGTCTGATGGTAAGACCGTGTTCCTCGAAATGCCGGTCCAAGTAGTCATGCAAATGTCGATCAAATATCGTTTGATGACTGCGGATGGCCAGAAACTGAGCCAAGAGATCTACAATACGATCAATTATGTGCCTAAATAACGATTAATGATGCCGTAATCAGCTACGCCTGTTCCGCATGAGCAGGCAGCAGCTGAACAACCCGGTCATGGCTACAACTGGACGCATCTGATCTCAATGATCAGATGCGTCCGCCATTTTTACTGGAGCGTCCTGTGAGCGATTCATCAGCTACACCTTCTCGTCTTCCTTTAAGCCTGCCCGTTAGTGTGGTCTTGGTGCTGCTCATATTAGCAGGCAATATTGCTTTAATTTATGCGCCACGTGGTTCGCAGCCGGTCGCTGGCAAATCCGATGTCAGTGATCCAGCAAAAACACCCACCGTTGCTAATAAACCGCCTGAGCCACCTGTCGTTACACCGCCAATAACGCCTCCAGTTGCTCAACCACCAGTAACGCCACCAACACCACCAGTAACTCCGCCTACTACACCAATTGCTGAGCAACCACCCAAAGAAATTATTGAGCGTGGCATTACCCTAACGCTGCAAGCACAAGCTGGTGGCGCCGTTGATATTCGCAGTGCACGTGTGGTGTCATTATTTGTCCCTGCTGGAACAGCACCGTCACCATTTATTGCACCTGGTCCATTTACCGCCACCTTCGAAGGCAATATTAATAAAGACGTCTGGGATTTTATTGCTTTCAGTGCCGAAGGCGCAGGTTCGCTGTCATTAACCATTGGCGATAAAACTATTTTAGAAATTGCAGAGGGAGATTTGTCCGGAACTAAATCAAAGGAAACAAAAATATTAAAAGGCGCAAATCCATTTAAATTGGTGTACAAAAGCCCAGCAAATGGCGATGCACGTTTACGACTGTTCTGGTCTGCTGAAGAAATTCCGCGTGAACCATTGTCCGCAGCGGTTTTTACTCATGATATTGGACCAAAAGAAATTCGAACCGCCAATAAAATTCGTCGCGGTCGTGAATTAGCGGCTACCTTACGCTGCACTAAATGTCACGCGACAGATGCCAAACCAGAAACCGGCCTGCCTGAATTAGCAATCGACGCCCCAGATTTACGTGAAATTGGCGCGCGTTTAAATCACGGTTGGATGGCGTCGTGGCTACGTGATCCCAAAGCCATGCGCGAACACGCAACGATGCCGAAACTCGTGCATGGAGATGGAAAGTCAGAAGCCGATTTAGATAAAGAAGCTGCTTCTATGGCAGCATTTTTAGCAACGCTCGGGAAAGGTGACGATGGCGACATTGCCAATGATGAATTAACGCGTGGTAAAGGCGGTTATTTATTTGGTAAATTTGGTTGCATTGCCTGTCACAGTGCCACTGATGATAAACCTGCACATATTAATTTAGATTACGTCGCTGCGAAATTTAAACCAAAGGCATTAGTCGCATTTTTAAAAGAGCCGAACAAGCATTATAAATGGATCAATATGCCAAATTTCGCCTTGAGCGATGAAGAGGCAACGCAATTAGCGGCTTATTTATTACAGACGAAAACAAAAGAAGTACCACACGCTATTACCGGTGGTGACGCAGATCTCGGTAAAGTATTAATGGCAGGCAGCGGCTGTGCGAATTGCCATCAACTTGAGGGCGTATTTCCAATCGTTGGACCAAAATTAGCTGAACTCGGTGGCGATAAGCGTATTAAAGGTTGTTTAGCCACTGATGATAAAGCTCGCGGCCGTGCGCCAAATTTTGGTTTAGTCGGTGAAGATTTATCTGCACTTCGTGCCTTTTTAAACGGTGATCAAAAATCATTAGCTCAACAAAACTTACCTGAGTTTGCAGAGCGCCGCATTAAAAACCAAAACTGCATCGCTTGTCACCAACGTGATGGCGAGATGCCGGTGTTTTCTAGTATGAGTGGATTACTAGAAGAATTGCACGCAAACTTGCCAGAAGGTTCTATTCCAGAACCAAGTGGCGAAGAAGGTGAAAACGGAGGCGCAGCTGCTGCTAATCCACCACCTATTTTAACTTTTACTGGTGATAAATTACGTCCAGAATGGATGGCTAAATTTATCGCTGGTCAAATGCCCTATCGCCCTCGCCCATGGATGGATATGCGTATGCCTGCATTCCCAGCGACCGCCGATTTATTGGCTAAAGGTTTAAGCATGTCGCACGGTTTACCACCAACCACTCCAGTACCGGAAGAATTAGAAGGCCCAAACATTGAAGAAGGACAGACATTAATTGGTATGGATGGTGGATTTAACTGCATTCAATGTCATGGACTCGGGTCTCAACCGGCCGTCGCCGTCTTTGAAGCGCCAGGCATTAATTTAGGCTACGTCACACAACGCTTGCAAAAAGATTATTTCCACCGCTGGATGATGGATCCACTGCGATTTGAACCAACCACACGTATGCCGAAATTTACGCAAGGAAATGGCACCACACCACTGACCGACATTCAAGGCGGCCAAGCACGGGAACAATTCGAAGCCATTTGGAAATTGTTACAGGAAGTAAGTAAGACGGGCTTTTAGTTTTGGGGCTCTGCCCCAGGCCCCGCGCTCCTTTGTCGCGGCTTTTTTTCTACGCTTACGCTACGAAAAAATGAGCGGATCGACTACGTCGATTATATCCGCTCACCGCCGCTCGGCGGACGGGTTTGTTTATTTCGAGGGCTTTGTCGTGAGCTTTTTTTCTACGCTTCGCTAGGAAAAAATGAGCGGGCGTCGCTACGCGACTATTTTGCCCGCTCACCGCCGCTCGGCGGACGCTCGCCATTCGGCTCGATTTTACTCGCTCACAATTTAACTTTGACCAATCCTTGCTGGTTTTGTTTTTCTAAAATCATTTGTGTTTTAAATAATGAAAATAAATGGCATACTGGATGGTGATCTGAATTACGAGAGCTATGTCGCGATCTACACAAAAAATTCTGGCTCCTAAAAAGCTGATGCCGACTTTGCAGCGCATTCGCTCTGTGTTGTTTGGAAACCATCCTATCCCAACGCCAAGCGATAATTGGGACACAGAATTAGTCGAAAGTGATTTTGATCGTTATCTTACTGCGCTTATTACAGATATCGATGCGGCGCAGCACAGTATTTTAATTGAAGTCTATATATTAGGGAATGATCCAATCGCTGAACGCATTGAGGCCGCGCTTATTGCAGCCGCGCAGCGTGGTTTGCGTGTCCTGTTAGCGGTAGATGGAATTGGCTCAGGATCGTGGATTGAAAATCGTGCCGCGACATTAACGCAACAAGGCATTCGTGTACGTGTTTATCATCCGCCTCCTTGGCTCGTGGCTGGGTTTTCAGTGCCAACACGTGAACGTATGGCGGCATCAGCCCATTGGTTACGTTATGTCAATCGACGTAATCACCGAAAAATATGTTTGATTGATTGTAACCTTGCCTGGGTTGGCTCTATGAATTTAGTGGCTGATCATTCACGCGCATTATCTGGCGATAACGCTTGGCGTGATGTGGTTGCTCGCGTAACTGGGCCAGACACCATTATTTTTGGCCGCGCAATTATTGCAGCGTGGGTCCATAGTTGGCGCATGCGTGGCCAACGACTCTATCCATCATTTACCTTAGAACGTAAAAATATTAACTTACCTGCCACCAGTTTAGTGCTCTTAAACCACGGGGTTTTACAACGGCATGCGTTTTATACGAGTTTGCTGAAACGTATAAAAAATGCGCGCCAGAAAGTCTGGATTGCAAATGCGTATTTTGTCCCGCAACAAACTTTATTAACGGCTCTCGGACAAGCCGCCGCCAACGGTGCCGATGTCCGTATTTTATTGCCAGGGCGCAATGATCATTGGTTTATGCAATACGTCGCTCGTACTTTTATTGATCGACTCCATCAATTGGGTGTCCATGTACACGAATATTTACCGAGCATGTTACATGCCAAAACCATGATCATTGATGAGTGGTGTTCGGTTGGATCTACTAATTTGAATAGTCGCAGTTTATTACATGATTTAGAGGCTGATGTCGTACTGGTGAAACCTGAATCACGACAACATTTAGAGGCTATTTTTACAACCGACTTAGATAAATCATTAGAAGTCACCACTGATGCCAACCGTCCATCGCTGTTTACACGGATAATTGGTTCGCTTATATTAATTTTACGACGGTGGATCTAATGACTATTCGCGTTCTGTCCTATAATATTCATAAAGGCATGACCGTCGCTAATCGACGCTTTGTTTTAGAGCGCATGCGTACTGCCATTCGCTCTATAAATGCTGACATTGTTTTTTTGCAAGAAGTCCAAGGACAACATCACAAACGAGCGCAACGATTTTGTGACAAATGGCCGATTGAAGGACAATGTGAATTCTTAGCCGACAGCATTTGGCCGCATCATGCCTATGGACGCAATGCTTTATATGATCATGGCCACCATGGGAATGCCATTTTAAGTAAACATCGTTTTCGCAGTTGGGAAAATTTAGACGTTTCCAATAATCGCTTTGAACGACGTGGATTACTTCACGGTATTATTCATCATCCCGGACTCAGTGAAGATTTACATTTAATTTGTTGTCATCTGGATTTATTCGAACGCGGACGTCGCAAACAAATAACGAAATTAATTGAGCGTATTAACGACGCGGTTCCGAGCACGGCCCCGCTTTTAGTTGCGGGCGATTTTAATGATTGGCGCATGCGCATAAGTCCGCATCTTGCTGATGACCTCGGTCTGATTGAAGTGCATCATCATTTGCAC
>JAHEDF010000188.1 GCA_024641365.1 Planctomycetota bacterium
ACCAGAAATAAGACAGGCACCTATACGCGCCATGCCACTACTTAAGCGATGGGCTTGGCGATGACCGTAGGCACTGGGACGACGCGGACCAACAACGGCTAAACCTAAACGATCACGTGGTTCAAATTGTCCTTTCATCCATATCGCTACCGGTGCATCCGATAATTCATTAAATGCGTTCGGATATTCCGCGTCGCCTTGCATAATTATTTTTACACCTGCCGCATGACAACGGGCGCGTTCGGCTGCGACCGCATCGACGCCACGCGGATCACATAAACGTCGAGCACGTTCACCGCCAACGCCATCAATTGTCTGCAAGCGATCCATCGACCAGGAAAATATTTCCACTGGGTCGCTGGCTAAATCTAAAAGCCGTCGAATGGTAACCGGTCCTAAACCTGGGACGAGTGCCAAACGTAATAATGCATCTGCCTTGTTCACGATGCGTGAGCATGTGGCGGTCGGCATCGGCAACAAGACACGGTTGGGGTCAGCGTTACTAACAACAGTTTTTAACCAAATCCTGATACCTTTTGGCAATTACGATCTTTTGTGCAACACACAGAAAAGAATTAACCGCAGAGAACGCAGAGAACGCAGAGGAGGTTTTTCACGCTTTTTTATAATAAAACCCACTCTTCTTTGGCTTTTCATAGGCCTGAATGTTAGCAGTATATTCTTTATAACTAACTCTGCGCTCTCTGCGTTCTCTGCGGTTAATTGGTATTCAATCCCACCTTATTTCAAAAAAACGCAATAAATAGCCAAACAGCATTGTCACTGTGTGTGCTAGCTTGCTTTTCTATCACAATTTATCACATAAAGCAGGCGGCGCTTGGAGCGGGCACTTGCACGTGTCTGGCAGTACATCAGCGTGCGAGGCGTGGCAACACCTCGAACATCATTACAAACACGAGACGCAGCGGTGTTGTGGCATCCGTGCGGGCAAATGTTAGATTATGAAACCTGTCCACCATTAGCCATAACTGGTGCACAGGGCGGTTGGCTGACCTTGGATTCTGGGCAACGCGTATTCGACGTTATTAGTTCGTGGTGGTGTAAAAGTTTAGGACATGCACATCCGCGTTTGCAACAGGCTTTAATTAATCAAGCCAATAAATATGAACATGTGATTGTCGCCAACACCACCAATGAACCGCTGGTGTCGTTGTGTGAGCGCTTAGTGGCGATGGCCAATGGTGCGCCGCCTCAGCAATGGGCGTCTGGCGCACACCCGCAGCACAGTGACGGACATTTCGGTAAAGTATTTTTTGCTGATAATGGCTCAACGGCAGTTGAAGTCGCATTAAAATTAGCGATTCAAGCCCAAGCCCAACGTGGGCAGCCACAACGCACCGGATTTGTTGCTTTACAGAATGGCTATCATGGCGAAACCATCGGCGCATTAAGTGTTGGTGACTGTGGTTTATATAAAGACACCTACAAGAATTTATTATTTCCCTGCACCATGTTACAGGGACTCCCTTATCGTAGTGGTGACATGGATCCGACATGGTTTGATGCCAGTGATGAATGGCCAGGCATTGAGAAACAATTAAATACTATCGCAGAAACCACGGCGGCCATTGTTTATGAACCGATATTACAAGGTGCCGGTGGCATGTTGCTGTATTCGCCGGATTTATTGCGGCGACTGCGAGCGTGGGCAAATACGCATGGAGTTTTTCTTATCGCAGATGAAATAGCAGCGGGCATGGGACGCTGTGGCGCGATGTTAGCAAGTCATGTCGCAGGGCTTGATGTGTTACCTGATATGGCGGTGCTTTCTAAAGGACTCACGGGTGGATTTTTACCGTTCGCTGCGGTGCTTACGACCAATGCTATTTATGCAGACTTTTATGGCACCTGGGACAGCAAGCGTGCATTTTTACATTCGAACACCTACGCAGGAAATGCTTTAGGCGTTGCTGTCGCGCATGCGGTATTAGATGTTTTTAATGAGGAATATATTTTAGATGCGGTTGCTCAGCATGGTCCACTTTTACGACAGGGATTAAAATATCTGAGTGATAAATCATCATTTTATTATAATGTGCGCGGCGTTGGAATGATGGCGGCAGTTGATATTCGCGACTCACGTGGTTTGCCGTTTGACGCCAGCAAACGTATTGGCTGGCAGATTTATCAAGCGGCGATGCAACGTGGATTATTATTGCGCCCGCTCGGCGACACGCTCTACCTTTTTCCGCCACTCAATTCTACGCCAGCAGAAATTACTTATGCGCTAGGCATCGTCGATGACAGCATCCGGTCGGTTGTAAAATAGCGCGCGACAGATCACCAACATGCGGGGATCACCACATGACGCACTTGTCATTTTTTGATGCCTTGGCCATGTAAAAAATCCAAGAATTCGAGACGGTGCCCCTACGATAACCACGATGCCCACTACCCCCTCCTCCGCCCACAAACTCCACATTATTGATTCGCACACCGGCGGCGAACCGACGCGCTTAGTGGTCAGCGGCGGACCGGAATTATCCGGGACCTTAGCCGAACAAGTACAACAATTAGAGCGTGACCACGATTGGATGCGGCGCATGGTTATTGGTGAGCCGCGCAGTGCTGAACATGCGGTCGGTGCGCTGCTGTGTAAAAGTCCCAATCCGGACTGTGAAGCGGGGGTGATATTTTTTAATAATAAAGGCTACCTCGGCATGTGTGGCCATGGCTTAATTGGTTTAATGGTGTCGCTTGGTTATATGGGAAAAATAACGCCCGGACATTATCGTATCGACACGCACGTTGGCGATGTCTCGGCAACCTTAAATGATAAACAATCGGTGACCATTTTTAATGTGCACAGTTATCGCCATCACCACGGGGTGTCGGTTACGATTCCCGAATTCGGCACCTTTACAGGCGATATTGCCTGGGGTGGAAATTGGTTCTTCCTTATTCATGAACATCGCATGACGGTTGCTGCTGCCAATATTCCGGAATTGATGGTCGCAGGCGATAAAATTAGACAGGCATTGCACGAACAAGGTTTTACTGGAGCCAACGGCGCCTACGTCGATCATATCGAATTTATGCTGCGCAATCCACGCCCAGGCATTGATGCGCGCTCATTTATGTTATGCCCAGGATCAGAATATGATCGTTCACCGTGCGGCACCGGCGTTAGCGCTGTTATTGCCTGTGAGCATGCTGATGGACATTTACAATTAGGTCAGGAATGGAATCACGAAAGCATTATTGGCAGCACCTTTTCAGCGAAATTAGTCGAAAAAGATGGGAAAATTTTGCCGTGCATAACTGGCACTGCTTTTGTAAATGGTGAAGCTGATATTATCGCTAATCCGAAAGATCCGTTTGCGTATGGGATACCATGTCAGCAAGCGTAATTATTATTGGGAGCGGCATTGTCGGCGCTGCCTGTGCTGCGGCTTGTGCACGTGCTGGTATGGCTGTCACTATTGTCGCACGTGGTTTTTGTGATGGCGCGACTGCCGCTGGCATGGGGCATATTGTCGTCATGGACGATTCCCCCGCTCAATTTGCATTGACTAAATCAGGCGCTGATATTTGGCGCCAATTTGTGCCTGATATGCCCCCTGCTGTCGAATATGATCCATGTGGCACGCTGTGGTTAGCGGCTGATGAGGAACAATTAGCAATCGCGCAAAAAAAATGTGCTTATTATAATGAAAACGGTGTTGCAGCAGAAATGGTTGACGCTGGACGTTTGCGGCAAATTGAGCCCTCATTAACACCTACATTAGTTGGCGCGCTGCGTATTCCCGGTGACAGCGTTTTATATCCACCAGCAGCAACCCAATATTTATTAGAAGATGCGCAAAACAATGGCATGCGTTTGGTGACTGAAAATGTCGTCACGGTAACGGCAAATTCAGTACAACTTGCGAACGGTACTACATTACATGCTGATCGCATCGTGGTCGCGGCGGGTTGTGGCTCGAGTCAATTCGGTATCGGTACGGCGGTGCGACCACGTAAAGGTCATTTAATTATTACCGAACGCTATCCGGGATTTGTTAATCATCAGTTAGTTGAATTAGGCTATTTAACCAGTGCGCACACGGCGAATGCTGAATCGGTTGCTTTTAATGTTCAGCCGCGCATGGGTGGACAGGTATTAATTGGCTCGTCGCGACAATTTGATGTCGAATCGCCTGCTATTGAGTCGCATCTCATTAAAAAAATGTATGACTATGCGCAAACTTTTGTGCCGGGCATTGGCAAGCTACAAGTGTTACGCTGCTGGACCGGATTTCGTCCGGCCACTAACGATCATTTACCGCTTATCGGTCAAGCAGAGTCAGGCGTGTGGTATGCGACTGGTCATGAGGGTTTGGGCATCACCACGGCTCCCCCGACGGCAAAATTATTAGTCGAATTAATGACGGGTCAGGAACCGCATTTACCTGCGCACAAATTCGCACCGGATCGTTTTACTCACAACCCAACTGGTCATAGTCATGTCTGACAGCGCGTCGTCACTTACTATTACTGTTAATGGACAGTCAGTAACCGTCACTGGACCAATTACCGTAGCGGCTGCTTTGGCTACCACCGGTTCACTTGCTATTCGCACCTCGCGCAGCGGACAACCGCGCGGAGCCTTATGCGGCATGGGCATTTGTTATGAATGTCGCGCCACCGTCGATGGCGTTCAACATCAGCGGACTTGTCAAATTTTATGCCGCGACGGTATTCGCATCGACACGGGTGCACCGCAGGTGAACCATGACTAACGATTTCGCTACAACCCACAAAGACATGTCGTGCCATACTTTAATTATTGGCGCGGGGCCTGCTGGCATTGCAGCGGCGGTTACCACCGCACATGCGGGGCTATCGACCATCGTCGTTGATGAAGGATTTGCTCCTGGCGGACAAATTTGGCGCGGCGCTACGAAATCAACGCGGGGCGATGCTGGTAAATGGTTGCAGACTTTAGCAGCAACATCGGCTACTATTTTAACAACATCTCGCGTGGTTGCTGCACCACAAGCTGGTGTGGTTATTATTGAACGTGCTGACGGTCCAATTTTATTGCGCTATAAAAACGTGGTGCTGTGTCCTGGGGCACGCGAATTATTTTTACCATTTCCTGGTTGGACGTTACCGGGTGTCAGTGGTGCGGGCGGTTTACAAGCGTTGGTCAAAGGTGGTTTATCCGTAGCTGGTAAAAAAATAGTATTAGCGGGTAGCGGTCCGTTGTTATTAGCCGTGGCCCATAATTTACATAAAGCACAAGCGAAAATTTCACTTATTGCCGAACAAACCACACCACAAAAATTACGCGCATTTGCCGCGACTTTAATTCGTTTTCCGCGCAAGGCCATTCAGGCCACACAATATATGCCATATTTTTTAGATACGGTTCCGAACACTTGGATTGAGCGGGCTGAGGGCAACGGTCAGTTAGAGCGCGTGGTCGTGATGCGCAATGGACGTCGCGACATTATTCCCTGTGATCATCTGGCTTGTGGCTATGGATTAATTCCGAACACCGAATTGCCTTCACTGTTTGGTTGTCAGATTGCAAATGGTTCCGTGGTCATTGATGATTATTTACAGACCTCACAACCGCAGGTGTATTGTGCGGGCGAAGTGCTTGGCATTGGTGGCGTTGATGCAGCCTTAATTGATGGGCAATTAGTCGGCGCACACATTGCGCAACAAACCAACCAGCTTCCTCGCTTACTAAAGATGCGAACCAAATCGCGCATCTTTACCGAGCTATTAAAAACCACGTATGCGTTACGCGATGAATTAAAACAATTAGCTGGGCCAACGGAATTACTCTGTCGTTGTGAAGACGTGCGCATCGAACAAGTGACTCCGTGTTCGTCGTGGCGCGAAGCAAAATTACGTACGCGCTGTGGCATGGGATCGTGCCAAGGTCGTATATGCGGAGCGGCGGCAGGCTATTTATATGGTTGGAATCCAACCAGTTCGCGGCCGCCATTACAACCAACCGCTTTGCACAATCTGTGCGTTGATGTGAATAAAGCTCCCGCATCATAATAATAAGCATTTATCGACTGTTTTTGATCCTTTTCCGAGTGGCATATAGAAAAGTATGCGCCGTCTGGTAGGCATTCCCAAAATGCTGACCATTCGATCGCTCGTTCTGTTATGTGGTGTGCGCAAATATGCGTAAATCAAAAGCCCTTGTTTCCAAAAATAATGAGGCGCCAAAAGCAGCAAGCAAAACGGCAGCGAAAGATTTTGAAAAATCGCGCACCGTGCTCATTCAATCAATTAATCATCCGTTATTTGCCGAATCATTATTTGATCACGTTCCTGATGTGGTTTTTTCCATGAAAGATCGTCAAGGGCGGTACATTTGCATTAGTAATGCCTGCTTAAATCGTTTGGGAATTGCTGATCGTTCAGAAGCACTTGGACGTACAGCGCATGATTTATTTCCCGCCTACATGGCTGATCGTTATGTCGCACAAGACGAACAATTGTTTCGTACCGGAAAACCCATTACTGATAATTTAGATGTGACGCTCTATAAAAATCGTAGCCCTGGCTGGTGTTTAACCACGAAAATACCCCTGCGAAATCATCAGGGCGAATTAGTGGCGCTGGCCTGTATCTCAAAAGATTTAATTGATCCGAGCATTAATAGTTTAGTGGATGAGCGCTTTGCGCGTACCATTGATTATATCCACGCGTCTTATGCGAGTCCGCTACGTATTCCTGATTTGGCCAAAATGGCGGGATTGTCGAGCAGCCAATTTGAACGACGCATGAAATCAATTTTTCTTATCTCTGCGGTACATTTTTTAATTAAAACACGCATTCACCATGCGTCACTTGCGCTTGCTCACGATGATCGCTCCATTTCTGATATTGCGTTATCGTGCGGATTTTGCGACCAAAGCGCCCTGACTCGGCAATTTAAACAATTAACCGGTCTCACACCGAAAGCCTACCGCACCATGATGCGCGGTGACGATGTGAGCGAATAAATTATTTTGAAGGCAAATTAACCGCAGTACCCTTATGGGGCACTTAGGGCGCAGAGGACGCAGAGATGGTTTTTTCAATATGCCTACAATAAACGCGACATTTATTGGCATTTAAAGGCAATGGAATGAGCCAAGATCATTTTAAAATACCCGCTGCGCTCTCTGCGGTTAATCTGTATTCATACTAATTCCGCCTCAAATCATCCGTAATGGCAACAGATTAACATGGAGAACCAGAGAACCGAAGAGGAAAGCTGTGCTTTTTTTCAATAACCACAGGATTTCCACCTTGGTATTTCT
>JAHEDF010000189.1 GCA_024641365.1 Planctomycetota bacterium
TACAATCACATCGTTCTCGCACAAAAACTTGATTTTTCGCATTTTGCGCTGTGGCGTTTGGGTTCGGAAGACGATACCGTCTGGCCAGCTTTTTCAAAAAAGGAAAAAATAACTGCAGCTCTAGCACAATTATTAGCCACCGTGCCCGGAACTAATAATGTTGTTCATAGCGGTAAAGGCGAATGCATGCGCATCACCGACACACCTCAGGATGGTCTCAGAGAAATAGCGCTCAATCCAGATACGTCGCTGATTAATAACGTTGCATACCAACAATTTCCATCCCCCTACGTCATTAAACATTTTGGCGCGAAGGATAATAAAATTACCCTGACATTTGATGATGGTCCAGATCCCGACCACACGCCTGCAATTCTTGATATTCTAAAAAAGGAACATGTCAGTGCGACTTTTTTTATTATTGGCGCTCAAGCCAAACAATATCCTGAATTAATAGAGCGCATGTATAAAGAAGGGCATATTATTGCTAATCACACTTTTTCGCACCCCGATGTTTCACAAGTTGCGATACGCCAATTACAAATTGAATTATCCGCGACCCAGCGGCTTATTGAATCACATACCAACCGCATGTCGATATTATTTCGTCCGCCCTTTGGCGTAGATGGCGTCATAAAAGTACATGAACAATTACTTGCCTTGGAAACTATCAGTCAATTAGGTTATTTATCGGTGGGCATGAATATTGATCCGAAAGATTGGCAACAACCAGGAATAGATCACATTGTTGAACATACGGTAGAACAGGCAAACAATGGTGCCGGAAACATTGTGTTATTACATGATGGCGGCGGTGATCGCACCGAAACCGTAGAAGCATTACCAAAATTAATCCAAGAATTGCGCGATAATGGTCATGAAATTGTTCCGCTCAATGATTTATTAGGGACCACGCGTGACGTCTTAATGCCACGGTCAACAACGGATTGGCTACAAACCAGATTAATCCGCTTCGGCTTTTCATTTGTCGCCTGGTGCAAAATTATCATTGTCTGGTTATTTTATATAGGCGTTGTATTAGGCATCACGCGTTTGATCTTTATCGCACTATTAGCGCTCCTTGAAAATAGACGTAAAAAGAAACTGCTTTATACTGCAGGTTTTTTGCCATCGGTCGCGGTTATTGTGCCTGCTTACAATGAAGAAAAAGTCGTGGTGAAAACCGTGAACAGTATACTGCAATCGGATTATACCGGCACTTACACTATCATGGTTATCGATGACGGCTCAAAAGATAATACCTATGCGATCGTTTTAGAGGCATTTGCGAGTAATCCCCGCGTTCAAGTCTTAAAGAAGAAAAACGGCGGCAAATCTGCCGCGCTTAATTACTGCATCCAACGCAGCAAGGCCGATATCGCTATTTGTCTTGATGCAGACACGGTATTTAAACCAGATACCATTAGTAAATTAATTCGTCACTTCTCTGACCCAAAGGTCGCGGCCGTAGCTGGCAATGCCAAAGTTGGTAATCGCTTAAATATCATGACGCGTTGGCAGGCGCTTGAATATATTACCAGTCAAAATCTTGATCGGCGTGCATTTAGTTTACTCAATTGCATTACCGTTGTGCCTGGGGCGATAGGAGCGTGGCGCCGTATCGTGTTAGAAAATAATGACGGATTTGCTCACCACACCTTGGCCGAAGATGCCGAACTGACGATTACCTTGCGGCGTCAGGGCTATAAAATTGTTAATGAAGATGAAGCAATCGCTCTCACTGAAGCACCAGACACAGTGCGTGATTTCGTTAAACAACGTTTCCGCTGGATGTTCGGCACTATTCAAGCCGCATTTCACCACCGCGATGCGTTATTTCGACCGCGCTATGGTGCACTCGGTTGGGTGGCCTTACCGAATATACTTTTATTCCAAGTATTTTTCCCACTCATATCCCCCATTATGGATATTATGGTGATTGCTTCACTCGGCACCTATGCACTTGATACGTGGTATCATGCCAGTCAAAGCAGTAGTGATATATTACAAATCTCTGTCTATTATATGCTCTTCGTCTTTGTCGATTACATCGCGGCGTTTATTGCCTTTCGCTTAGAGCCCGGTGAAGATAAACGCTTATTATGGTATTTATTCCTGCAGCGCTTTTTTTATCGTCAATTAATGTATTATGTCGCCGTGCAAGCCACCATCGCCGCCTGGCAAGGTCGCGCGGTTGGATGGGGGAAATTGCAGCGAAAAGCTACGGTCCAGGCATGATCCGTCTGCAAAACGCCATAAAGAAAAGAAGATTAACATTAACTATATAGCTTGAGAAACACGTGACCGCTATCGTTAATTTATCGCTCACTTTTCTTACATTAATTTACATACACAAACTCATTCGAACAAATCAATGCTTGCGTATACAATTCCCATGGCTTTAACGGTGTGCGGTCAACCATGGTGCCCTGATTAATAATCGGGTCATATTTATTTTTATCTATTTTTGATTTCGGTGCACCAGGCGTTTTTGCAGCTTTTTCACGTTGATAGGCTTTATCGTTCATGTGAGCGACAAATTCTTTTGCGATCTTAAATTCATTTTCTGTGGGTTGGCGTTGAAATAATAAATTATAGAGCGCTGCAATTCGCTCATCGTCAGAGGCCGCGCCACCAATATCGTTACGTGCCATCACACTGCGAGCGGCACCCGCCACCATCGGACTATTAAGGAAGAATAAGGCTTGTTGCGGTACAATGGTATTAATGCGTTTACTATTTGGCATATCAGGATCAGCAAAATCAAATTGAATCATCATATCGGATAACTGGAAACGATCTACATAACCGTAAATACTGCGGCGATAGGAAAACGGTTCTTCAGAAATATTAACTGGCTGGCCACCCATAGTGCGATCCATTTTTCCGCTAAGCAACACTAAGGAATCACGAATTGCTTCTAAATTTAAGCGCCGTAAATTCATGTGCCAAAACAGCGTGTTGTCTGGATCTTTGCTTTCATTAGCAGCGACGCTATCCGATGACTGTTGATACGTCGCCGATAATAAAATGCGGCGATGGAGCGCTTTCATCGACCAGCCCTCAGCGACAAAACGTGCTGATAACCAATCTAGGAGTGCTTGATGTGGCGTCTTTTCACTCATGACCCCAACATCATCTGGCGTGGTAATGAATCCCTGGCCAAAATGATGCATCCATACTCGATTTACTGCAACTCGTGCCGTTAATGGATTGTCTTTATTGGCAATCGCCTGTGCTAATTCCAAACGACCACTGCCCTCGGTTTTAAAAGCGTTGCGTTGATGATTCGGGCTGAGCACTTCTAAAAAGCTTCGCGGAACAACAGCGCCTTTTTTATTACGCTCACCACGGAGATAGATGTAACTATCACGTCCTTTATCCTTATCCTTCACCGTCATGGCCCATGCAGGGGCACCCGGGTGCGTCAAGCGTAAAGCATTAATGGCGGCAAAATGAAATTTATTTGAGGTGTTATTGTCAAAAGGTAAATTAACAAATTGCGTTAGCTGCTGCTCTGACGTTAATAATGTATCTGCATCAACTAATTTTATTGGGTATGTCATGAGCTCTATAACGGCAGGATCGATATCTGGGTCAGGGCTCCCAACTGTGCGAATGGTTTTCACATAATCATCAAGCATTGGCGCATATTCGGCGAATATTTTCGCGTATAATTCTGCTACCTCAGAAAGTTTCTGTGGCTTCAAGTCACGAATCGCCTCAGCAATAATTGGATTAACTGGCCAACGTTTATCTTTTAATGCCTGTTCAATGGCAGCTGGTGCTTTGGCAACAAAATCCTCTGGTTTCAAACGTGATAATCGTGCGTACGGACCGACGACTGGATGCTCATTACGCATCGATACGGCACTGTAGGTATCACGCAAAACGTAATCTTTATAGTCACTACGAATGCCGTATTTGTCTTCCAACTCACGCCGTTCTGGTGAACGATTGTTAACCACCACGACACGCAAAAATCCTTCCGCATTATCCTGGAATTTTTTTACGCGTACTAGTGCGGTATCAAAATAGGTATCACGATTCTTTGTTACTAAATCTTGCACTTGTTTTTCATAATCAGCAATTTGCTCGGGTGAGCGTTTTGATTGTAATTCAGGCAAATCGTAAGTTTCTTCAACACTATTAAATATGCCATGCAATGCGTAGTAGTCAGCAGTTGGTATAGGATCAAATTTATGGTCATGACAACGAGCACAGGACACCGTTAGGCCAAGCGTTGCCTTGGTCACCGTGTCGATTCGTTCATCAATGGTATCATCATTATTATCAAAACGACGACCAACCGTAATAAAACCAAGTGCCGCTAAACGTGCATCATCTGATTTCACATCGGGTAATAAATCCGCTGCGATTTGTTCCATGATAAAATCATTATATGGCTTGTCGTCATTAAATGCTTTAACGACATAGTCACGATAGGTATAGGCAGAGCGCAAGCGATAATCTTCCCAACGGTAATTCTTACCATTACTACGCAGTCCAATGGTGTCTGCATAGCGCGCGCTATCGAGCCAATGACGCCCCCACCGTTCGCCATAATGTGGGGAAGCTAATAAACGATCGACTACCTTTTCATAGGCATTAGGTGACTTATCTGAAATGAAATCGGTAATTTCTTCTGACGTCGGCGGCATGCCAATCATATCATAGGTGATGCGGCGAATGAGTGTTGCGCGATCCGCCGATGGATTTGGACGCAGGCCTTTTTCTTGTAATTGTGCTACAATAAATTGGTCAATTTCATTACGCGCCCATTTATCTTTTAAAGCTGGAACTGGTGGCTCTTGTACTGGTTGAAATGTCCAGTGCGCACGGGCTTCATCTGTGAGCCCAGTCATCTTGGTATTTTTTCCATCGCGCGGATCTGGCGCGCCCATGGTTATCCATTCTTTTACCGCAGCAATTTTATCATCGCTGATTTTACCACCTTCTTTTTTGGGCGGCATTTGCACATCGTCGTGTGTATAGGTAAGCGCTAAATAAAACAGACTTTCTTCCGGTTTACCTGGAATAATGGTTTTTCCACTTTCGCCGCCCTTTACCCAACCGGCTTTGGTATCGAGTACCAAGCCACCTTTGGATTTATTTTGTGAGCCATCGTGGCACTTTAAACAATGATCATGCAAGAGCGGACGAATTTTTGATTCGAATAACTCCATGCCTTTATCCGCAGCCGATAACGTCCCACCAAGTGCTAACGTCATCAACGCGGGCAGCGCGTGTGTACGCCAACTCACGCGATGATCTCCTCAATAATTTTACCAAAGTTATCGGTTAGTCGGAAATCACGCCCATTATAACGATAGGTTAATTTGGTATGATCATAGCCAATGAGTCGCATTAAGGTGGCGTGCAGATCATGAACGGTGACCGCTTTATCAACGACTTCATACCCTAATTCATCCGTTTCGCCGAAGGCATACCCACCTTTTAAACCGCCGCCTGCCATCCAATGACTAAAGGCCTTGCCATGATGATCGCGACCTGAATTGGTGTCAATTTTACCTGGCGTGGTAATGGTACGGCCAAATTCACCACCCCACCAGACCACGGTCGATTCTAATAATCCGAGTCGCTTTAAGTCTGAAATTAATGCCGCTGCAGGTTGATCAATTTCAGCGGCTTTTTTGCTGAGCGCACTTTCAATACCGGAATGGTGATCCCAACCACCAACGTCGACCTGCACAAAACGAACTCCTCGTTCAATTAATCGCCGTGCACATAATAACCGCGCCCCATTATTACTTTTCCCGTATAATGCGCGCACTTCTTTTGATTCTCGATTAATATCAAAAGCCTCAACCGCTTCTGTTTCCATACGATAAGCTAATTCGAATGATTCCATACGGGCTGCAAGTTGTTCATCACCGCGGAATTTATCTAAATGGGTTTGATTTAATTGCGCCACTAAGTCGAGCTGTTTTCGCTGCGCTGCGGATGTACCAAAATCGTTACGTAAATTTGATAAGACTTGATCGACTGGTTTATTTGCAGCGAAATCAGCGCGCGTACCTTGATACATACTTGGCAAGAATGCCGCTTGTCGCCATTCGGCATTTCCACCTAAGGTAATAAAACCTGGCAAACTACGATTTTCACTTCCCAATCCGTAGAGTGTCCACGAACCAACACTTGGCTTGGACTGAATAAGCGAACCGGTGTGCATCATTTTTGATGCGGGGCCGTGTGCGGGCACATCGGTATGGAGTGAACGAATGACACATAATTCATCGGCGACTTCTTGTAATTTCGGAAATGCATCGCTGATTGGTAATCCAGATTTACCACTTTGGGTAAATTTAAATGGCGATGGGAAAACGACGCCGCCACGTGATTTAGACATTTGTTTATCAGCATAGCGCTCCATCGCTGGCTTAAAATCAAATGTATCTACATGACTTGGTGCGCCGCTGGCAAATAAATGAATTATCGCTTTTGCTTTATGCGGCAGCGGTGGATTGCGTGGCGCTAAACTTCCACCGTCACCATAGGCGAGGTTTCCGCCTAATGTCTGTCCAAATAATGACGCACAGGCAATGCCGCCAATACTCATTCCCATACGACGTAAGAACTCGCGGCGGGCGAGCATATCATAAATATAGTTCGATGAGTTCGGCATAGGGTACCTCACATGTTATGATACAGCGGAAAAAACGAACACATTGTGGAATTTTGCTACGTTGTCGAAGGAGACTTTGTTGAGTCATTTCTTGGTGTCTGCAGGAGCTTTACTATAAGCAAAATGAGCGTCTGAATCATTTGTGACAGGCGGTATTTACAGCAATTTAATACGTACTCGTATATTTCGGTCCGCTTAAATTATAGCCCGCTAAATTGTGGTCCTACTGCTGGTCCCCGTGCTCATTTTTTTTACAATGAAGGGACTAATACCAACGAAATTTATTACTCCCCAGGACAATTTGACATTCAACAGGAAGATCCATACCTTTTGCTGAATTTTTTCTCGGGCCACGAACGAGACCTCAGATTTGCAAACCCCACACGTACCAACTTTGGTACTTAAATTGATTCAATTATTACTAATCGCCGCGCTCCCAAAGGCGCAGCGCTATTGTCAGCGCTATCGCTAGAGCTGTGCAATCATTTTCCCGCAGGGATAGCAGCTCTTGAAGACGACCTAATCCCCTGGTTTTGCAAAGCCTTTTGGTCAGCCAAGTGTCAGTTCTACCAGTACTTTAGCTAACGGCGTAGAGGCCGTTGGCAGCTGTGAAAGGCAGGC
>JAHEDF010000679.1 GCA_024641365.1 Planctomycetota bacterium
ATCTGGTATTTCTATTGATCCAGAAAAATCATCTGTAGCGCCTCCACTGTTAAATAAATCGTAATCAGCACCCGAAGCAGTAGTGCTTCCTGCCACAACTTGCCAATTAACAGTAATTGGAGCACTAGCCGGATCGCCAGCACCACGGGTAAAAACGAATTGTCCACTTATAGGAGTAGGATCATTTTCGGCGGCAGAAGGATTCGCCACCGAGCGTGTAATATCAACACCGTAAACCGTGGTCGATAAGCCGCTGAGCAAAACACATAAACAAACTAACTGCGTCAGTAATTTACTCATAAACGGAACCCCACAAATACCGAGCCACCAACGCCAAGACGATCCAAGGTCATGTCAGTGGAATTGCCGTTACCGAAATCCATTTTAACCCGCGAGGTGCCAATTACGCCGTCGACCATGACGCCGAGCAGCCAATTCTTTTCCGTTGCGGCTAATCCTAAGCGTAAGCCACCCTCGACATAAAATCCTAAACCACGTTTGCTCGCATAGGTTCCATTAATGTCACGGACTTCACCATCGGCCCATGCAGCGCCACCGCCAACAAAAGGTGCGAGAAACAAAAAGACACTCACCTCATCACGATCTGGATTAATGCCAAATTCATATCCCGCATAAAGCAGTGCACCCGCCGTCGTGTACCGCAGTGTGCGGCTTGAGGTGTTTGCAAAACTACTGCCACCAACATCATAACTACGTGGCGTAATATTGGTCGTCGATCCAGCTATTTCGACACCAAATGCCAAACCGCCTTGTGGACCGCCTTCGCAAATTAAATGACCAACCGCAGCACGTAAGCCGGTGTTATCTTTGAGATCACGCCATTCGTAATGTGAACTGCCGCCGCTGCCGGTTGCGTCTTCTTCGACATCGGGTGCAACCGTTAGACCAAACGACCCATAAAAATCGACCGTTTTAGCGTGGCCATGTTCCTCTAATGCCAAGGCGCTTGAAATACTACACGCACTGCACAGCAAACAGCTCAGGGATGTTGTCCACTGCATCTGGTCTCCTTCGCCAGCAAGTCTGGCTGATCACAAGTGTGGATATACTGGTAAAAAACAGCCGCTGTCTACGCCTCATCCCGTATCCAGGTCGTATACTTGCAGACACTTAGGACGCGGTGTTAGCCAGTAACTGACACTCATCTTTGTCTATTCATGCGGTTGTTTCACCTGCTAGGGCCCTCACCATGCGCCGCCATGATCAAACGCACGCTTGGAACGACCGACATGACCATCTCCGTTATAGGCTTCGGAGCCTTTGCGGCCGGAGGGTGGATGTGGGGCGATCAGGACGATGCGGACACTGTCAAAGCTGTGCATGCGGCGATTGATGCTGGAGTAAATTGGGTCGATAGCGCGCCCATATATGGCTCTGGTAAAGCCGATGCAGCAGTCGCCCAGGCAATTAAACAATTACCAGCCGAGAAGCGTCCGTATATTTTCACCAAATTTGGCCACCATTTATTTGATGGCAAACGCGTCAGCAGCGCCACCAAAGCCGAAGTCATTCGCGATTGTGAGTATAATTTAAAAGCATTTGGCGTTGAGCGTTTGGATTTATTTCAATTACATTGGCCAACACCAGTGCCCATTGATGAAACCGCGAGTGCATGCGCAGAATTAATTAAAGCCGGTAAGATACGCGCTGTTGGTGTTAGCAATTATTCACAGGAACAATTAGCTGAATGGAAAGCCACTGGGTTCCCGTTACATTGCGTGCAAAATGCCTACAGCATTGTGAAACCCGACGCAGAAAAAGATGTGTTACCGTGGTGCGCCGAAAATAACGTTGGTTTCTTGGCTTATTCTCCATTACAACGTGGATTACTTTTCGGTCATTGGGATCGCAATAAAACTTTTCCGGCAGGGGACCACCGCAGCGAACGAGCCGAATTTCAGGGCGAGCGCCTAGCGTGTTATTTAGATGCGGTCGATGCGTTAAAAGAAATTGCTGCTGATGATGACATGACGGTTGCGCAATTGGCGATTGGTT
>JAHEDF010000680.1 GCA_024641365.1 Planctomycetota bacterium
GCGAGCTGTAAGACCCGGGTTTATATTGGCTGCCACATCAGCGACCGTCTTTGTAGAGACGGAGAAATGCTGATTAATTGCTAAAAATATCGACTCACCATGTCTCGCTACTTTCAACTTTCTTGATGCAAAAAACATTTCTGTGAGGTATGCTTATCTGCGAGCCCGCTATGAGCAATAAAGCTGCACAAGACGACAACCTGTCTCCGACCGGTCACAGTTACGCAAATGAGCCAACTGAAGTTGCGTTAGAGGTGCTGAAAGAAGGCACGCGCCGCATGGTGCGTGCGAAAGTTGCAACTCAAGCCGCAAAACGAGTGGTTGATGAAACACCAGCAGCGAATGTTTTAGCGCCACCGCGACCGCCAAAAGATGGGGCACCTGGTGTCGGTGAACATTTAGGGCGATTTTTATTAACGGATGAATTAGGACGGGGATTTAGTAGCGTTGTTTATAAAGCGCACCATAAAATGTTAGATATTGATGTGGCGTTAAAAGTTTTGCTTGATCGTAATTTAGATGAAAAATCCTTAGAATGTGTGTATCGTGAATCACATTTATTAGCACTTTTAAACCATCCCGGTATTATTCGCATTCTTGATTTTGATAAAATTGATAATTGGCACATCGTTATTTTAGAATTCGTTGATGGTTTAGCTTTGCGCACCTTGTCCGAACAACAGGGGCAGATGGAAGCGACGCTTGTTATTGATGTCATTCTGCAGGCGGCACAGGCACTGCGGTATGCGCATCAAAAAGGCGTTATTCATAACGATATTAAACCAGCAAACATCTTATTGATGAAAGATGGTGCGGTTAAAGTTGCTGACTTAGGCATGGCAAAGGTGGTGTCGCAAGGACATGACTTAGCTGCCAGCACACAAGTTTGCGGAACGCCGGGCTATATTTCTCCAGAGATGGTGTCACAGGGACTACGGGCTGCGGATCATCGCAGTGATATTTACAGTTTGGGTGTGAGTATGTTTCAATGCCTAGCTGGTCGACTGCCTTTTTTGCAGGAAGATCCGTATCAATTAATGGTTGCGCATGTACAAGAAGAGCCACCTGCTTTAATTGAATTATTACCGAAAATCGATATTGGTTTAGCAACGTTAGTTGCCTGTATGATGTCGAAACGCCCTGAAGACCGGCCACAAAATTACGATCAATTAATTGATGATTTAAAAGTTATTCAAGAATCACTCGAAGCCGGTGCGAGCGACAGTCATATGGAATTATTCTTTGACCAATCACAGGCGCCCGGTGACCAACCAGCTGGATTTTTAAAGCGTTTATTCCGACGTTAAAAATAAAATTGGCAGTTCTGCCTAATTTAATCCGCCACGTTCTAATAATAATTGTGCTAAGAGATCGTGCGGCCCTAAAGCGTTACCAATTGCAAAAGTAACACCGGGATGTTGGGCGGCTGCATCTTTGGCTAATGCAGGAATATCCTCGGTCATGTGCCGACCATCACTTAAAAAATAAGGCAAAATAATAATATGTTTTGCGCCACGTTGTACGACATCAGCAAATGCGGTTTTTAAATCCGGCTCGGCAATTTCCATATGTGCAATTCCAACCACCGCATCGGGACGTAATTGTGCCACGCGTGTTGCCATATCGTCCAATTGTGCATTGGACGCAGCACGCCGTGAACCGTGATCGATGAGGATTAAACCAAGCATACGTGTCGCGCGAACTATGACTAAGCTTCTGATAATGCCAATGTTTTCGTGGCGAGGATTAAAATATCACCGTTCGATTCACAAAAGCCAGATATGTGAAAAGACCTTGCCAAATGAAACAGGGTAGGATTTTAGTGCTTAATATCTGGGCAAAAGCCATTGTTATGGGCTTGTTGGTAACGTACTTGGATGTTTGCCGTAAAGCGGAAAATATTTATCTTTTTTTGTATCACCGCCATTATCGACACCATCTACACCGACGGTATACGCGCCAATTATTTTCCCGTGAAGTGTAATCGGACGAAGCGGTTTTCCGCTTGTGTCA
>JAHEDF010000190.1 GCA_024641365.1 Planctomycetota bacterium
GTGCTGGTTTACCACACAGCGAATTTGATAAGCATTTTGGCAATAATGATTTTGACTCGACGTCTTTCCAGGGGGGCAACAGTAATGCAGCCATGTTTGATCAAATTAAAAAATATCGTGACAACAGCGCCGCAACTGGTGTGAAAGTAACCTCAGCGTGGGATGAGCCACAAAAAATTGAAAATAATATGTTAGATAGTGTCGGTTATCCAGTTGGTCGCCGCGATAAAATGTGGCCGTGTTTAATGGCCGGTGGCGATGGTTTTTTATGGTACATTCAAGCCGATGGTGGTGGTCATGGTTTTGATCAACGCATTGAAGATTTTACCATTATGCAGGCATCATTTAAGTGGAGTGGGTACATTCGCGATTTCTTATTACCGCTGCCATTGTTAGAGATGCAATCAAGTATGGATATTGTTACTTCGACGACCGGTCAGGATTATACGATATTTAAAGACGGTGAAGTGTATGCCATATTTAATGATCGTGCTGGTACTGGCATGAGCATTAATTTATCAGGCAAGAGTGGTACTTTTTCAGTGCAATGGTTTGATCCACGCAATGGTGGTGCATTACAAAATGGAACGGTCACATCAATTGCTGGCGGCGGCACACGTAATCTGGGTAATGCGCCAAATAGCACTAATCAAGATTGGGCCGTATTGGTCAGTAAAACGGGAACCCCAACAAATACGCCGCCCAGTGTTAGTCTTACGAGTCCGACAGCAAATGAACAATTTACCCCACCTGCTTCAATTCGCATTATCGCGAATGCTTCGGATGGCGATGGCACCATTGCCAAAGTAGAATTTATTGCGAACGGTACTTTAATAACCACAGAAAATCTTGCGCCCTATGATTGGACATGGACCAATGTTCCCGTTGGTACCTATTCGATTGTTGCCAAGGCGTACGATGATGATGGTGCAACAACGACAAGTGCTCCTGTACAAGTGACCGTATCAGATACGCAGACGAGTTTTCTCCCAGGTTTGCATGCTGAGTTTTTTGATTTCAACACGTCACTTGCTGTTATTCCTGATATGTCTGGATTAACGCCTGATGTCGTACGCACAGATGCACAAATTAATTATCCGAGTGTCTCTGGTGCTTGGACTGGACTGCCAGCATCCATGGGCGATACATTTTCTAGTCGCCATACGGGATTACTTAAAATTGATACGGCAGGTGCTTATACTTTATTTATTAAATCGGATGACGGTTCGAAATTATACCTGAATGGAAGTGAAGTCATAAATAATGATGGAACGCATGGTATGAAAGAATTATCATATACGGTCACGCTCGCAGCTGGATATTATCCGCTCGCAGTAGAATTTTTTGAAAATGGTGGTGGTGCCGGTTTAATTATGAGTTGGTCCGGCCCTTCATTTAGCAAACAAGTGGTACCGGCGAGTGCGCTATGGCATGAAGACTCATCCGGTACCGGATTGCCTGCGCCTTGGATATCAACCGATGTTGGCAATGTTGGCATAGCTGGCGACGCATCTGGCAATGGCAGTGATTTTACCATAGCCGGTGGTGGCGCTGATATTTGGGGTACGGCTGACGGATTTCAATTTGTTCATCGCCCATTAACCACAGACGGTGAATTAATTGCACGCGTTGATTCGATAGAAAACACCAATGCGTGGGCAAAAGCGGGCGTCATGGTCCGTGCTGATACCAGTGCAAATAGCGCGCATGCAATGATGGTTATTACGCCTAGCAAAGGTGCATCATTTCAAAATCGCCTCGCAACCGGAGCTACATCTAATCACTCCACGACGGGTGGCATTACGGCACCACGTTGGGTACGAATTGTTCGTATTGGTAATACGGTAAGCGGTTATATTTCCACCGATGGTTTATCGTGGACGCAAATTGGTTCGCAAGTCATGGTGCCGTTAGGTGCATCACCTCGCATTGGCTTGGTGGTGACATCGCATAATAATAGTGTGAGTTGTATCGCGGAATTTGCGGAGGTCGTGTTTATTCCCTATGTCGGAGGTTAATAATTGTTAGGTAAAAATGAATTGCACACAATTCCATGCTCTTCGTCGTATGACGAGGAGCATGTTTATTTACGTGCTTCAATGATGAGCCATGCTGGCAATCTGGCAACTTCTGCGCGCACCCACGTCCACGAACGCAAATCATACAACATGATTTGTGATTTTTGTTGGCGAACACTTGCCATGTTTGCAGCTCGCTTTGCCACATCCGGATCGTTGCTGTGCTGTGCTAACCATAGCAAGGCAGGCGCAACTTCTTCGGCAAATGTATCAAGGTATTCTAAATCAATAGCCACGCCTGCTCCGCCGACTTCTTTGCAGTGATGAACATTATGCCATGCAACGACACTCCCCACGTTGAGCCAACAACATACTAAGAGAACACCAGCGACGGCGACAGCATTTGCATCAATGAGCCAACGGTTGTTTTGTTCTCTCGCGATACGTACGCCAATTAACAGTAATCCGATAGCAACTAAACCCATCCAGATTGCTGCGCTTAAACGCCATTCGCTTAATCCATAGGCATCAATATATAACCACAGTCGCCAAGCAGCGGCTATAGTTAACACTACGTTTTGTCCTAGCCAAATAAAAACTAAACGACGCGCTAAAAGAGATTTTTGCGCAGCGCCGTGAGGTCGAAAAGCGATTAAAACTAAAGCGGCTGACAATAAAGCCGCAATTAATAATGGATAAGCGCCACGATGCGCATAAGTCGCATAGGTCATGCCATCAGGCAATTGTAAGCCACCGACTAAATAACTGAGATCTAAAATGAGTTGCAGAGCAAATACCGCATTGACCACAAATAGGCTCCGCAAAATAAGTGAATTGCGATTTGTTTCCTGACTCGGTATTGCCCGGCGTACAGCCGGTAAACGAGGGGCATGTACGCGTAATATGTACCACGATAAAGCGCCTATGCCCCACCACAAAATAATTTGAAAAGGAGTTGGTAGCCATTTTTCGGGATTTAACCATGAGGAAAGCCACGTGCCGAGTTGTGAAAACCAATTACCAATAATTGGATTAGCGACGGCAAAGATGATAAGAAAAATAACTCCGAGTAATAACGGTATAGTCCACACCAACAACTGGCCACCCGGTATGCGAGCATTATGGACTAAACGCCACGATTTGAGAAAGCGACGGTCTTTATGTAATTGAGCAAATAAAATACCAGGCAAGTGAATTAAGGCTTTTAGCCATTGGACGGTATCGTGATATCGTGCACCGCGCGCCCACCACGTGCAAATAATAATAAGCGTGAACCCGAGTAGTGGAGCTAATACCCCAACACTATAACAACTCGCCGCACTAATAGGAATAATCAAACTCAAGAGGAATAAACCAATTTTATCGCGTACAATATGGGGATGGCGTGCATAGACCAAAACCGCCGCACCAATAAGCGACAGCCCAATTATCCATCCTGGTGTACTGTCATAAAATAATCGATCAGCCGCAATAATAGCGATAAGAGAGATGATCCCGAAGAACGGTAAGGAACGAAAAAATGATGTAGTAAGCATGACAGGCCTCCTCGGTTGTCATGCATGATATTGCGGCGGGTGTGCTCATTATGAACTCGCGGTGACATCTTTGTGAGCTGACGGTGAAGTACTAATTCATAGTATTTATTAGGGGTTGGTCCAAGAATCACTTTCTTTGTAAACGATAGTTGACATGTGTAATCAAATGATAACATAAGGGGAGATAAAGGAAATGTTATGACAAATATCATTAAATTAATTTTTATAATATTTTCGGTGTTCTATTTACAAGGCTGTAATACATTTACGCGTGATTTATGGGAGCCCGATCATCCGAATGGAGTCGAATATTGCACGGTTCCCATTTCATTTGTAGATATAAAAAGCCTTGAAGGGATGTCTACCTTATGTGTTACATCTAATGAAAGTTATAAAATAAAATATCGCTATGATGGTAATTACCTTATTCCTAAAACAATCAAAAAAAATGAGCCATTAGTATTCAAAATCAATAATGAAAACATTAACGGGGCCTTAAAATCGGCAGCTATTATCCCTGGATTGCAAATAAGTTCTATAAATATTAATTTAGACTGTGAAAGAGAGCCGTTTACGGCCAATTTTAAGGCTAATATTCAAACTGAATTTAATAACATTATGTCCAGGTGTGAAAATGAAGGCCCATTAGGAGATTTCTCTACTTGTGACAATGAAAAGCTGGCTTCGCTAATAAAAATTGGTTTAAGAAGTTTATTTTCATCTACTAATTACAAACACTATAAGCCTGTCGGATGGGTTGATCCTGACGGCAATCTTAAATACAACTTTAAAGATCTAGGCAATGCTTTTGTTGATTGGCCTCAAAGCGAAGCTCTCAACAGAATAGATAAGATAGCTATTATTGTCACAGCTGTCAGCAATGAAAACAAGTCATTGAGATGGAATGTCTCATTGAATGTTTTGGTAAAAATAGGATATTTAATTTCACTTAGAAATGATAAATGGATTTATATCGGAGATGATAATTCCGCATTTTCGAATGATATTTTCACGACCGCATTAAGTTCAAATTATAAGATGAATCTATCAATGAATATTTTAAAACAGGTTCCGAGATATGACTTTTGGCATTTGGTTGGGCGTATATCTTTAACGCCCTTTGCTGTTACTGGCGATGCCGTGGCCATTTCTGCGGCTGTAGTTACTTCGCCCGTTTGGTTGCCATTCGCATTGTATTTTGCGAACAATTGGACGCTAGGATAGCTTTTTTCATCCTAAGGCATCTAATGGAATGGAGGAAGAATTCCAACTGGGTATAAGTTTACTCTAGGATTATATTCCCGAATGAATAATTTTTAAATACAGAACGTAAGGAGTTAATTAAATATTTATTATTTTCAGTAGTTTAAGTACAGCACAAGTTCAAATGCATTATTAGAGTAAAATAGGAAAATAAAGCTCGATATCTTATACCTGTCCTGCATCAATATAAATCCCCGGTAATCGTAAAACCGCCTCAGTTCCACCTTCCGCATGACTATGAATTGTAATCGAGCCACCGTGCAGGTCGGCGACTTCTTTAACAAATGCTAAACCAAGTCCAGTCCCTTTGCGCCCGCTTTGTGGTCGCGGTAGCGAATAAAATCGTTCAAATAATCGTGCTTGTGCCCACTCTGGAATCCCGGGGCCGTGATCACGCATGTGAATAGAAACCATGCCATTTTCTCCACTCGCATTTATAATAATGGAAGAATTACGTGGCGAAAATTCAATGGCATTACTGAGTAGATTGGCAATTGCTTGCCGTACTAAAAAATGTTCGCCACGGATAGTCAGTCCTTTTTCAATGTGCGTTTTTATGTTGAGCTGAGCGAGCGTACAGTGCGGCATAAATTCATCGATGATGTCATCAATTAATTCCTGCAGGGGGATGTCAGCGGTTTGTACGGTACGATCGCGCCCTTCTAATTCAGCTAATTGTAAGAGCCTATCAACTATTTCTTGTAGTCGTGCTCCTTCGGATTGAATATTGGCTAAAAACCGTTGACGCATGTCTGCTGGTGGATCTTCAGATAAAATCTCTGCCGCACCGCGTATACCAGCGAGCGGGCTTTTTAATTCATGGGTTAAATGCTGAACATATGTTTCAACGTAAGCGCGACCATCGAGACTCGCTTGTAATCCTGTAATGGCTTCTGCGAGACGCCCAACTTCACCTCCACCTAATTTGGGAATTGCTGGGCGGCCACCAGCTTTGACGGTTTCAGCCCACGTTACTAAACGTGCCAGTGGTCGCGTTATCCACAGGGTTGCTGCTAATGCGATTAAGCAGGATACTAAAATTGCTGCGCCAAGTGCACGCAAAATATTGTATTGAGCGACGTGCATAAAATAGGCTAAACTGGTTACTGCCTTAGATACACTGACTACGCCTATTAATTGTTTATCGACCATAATGGGAGCGGCTACGTGCAGCACAGCCGTACTCGGATCGCTTTTAATCGCGCGCGTAGCCCGAGCTCCGTAGGTGCCTTGCAAAGTACGATGAATATCTCTCCATTGTGAATAATTTTTCCCCACATTGTCTGGATCGGAGGAATCAAACAGGACAATACCATCCTTATCGGTGACTAAAACGAATGACGCTAAATCCTGTTTTATTAAGTCATAAATCTGCGCAGTAAAATGTGTGTTTTGTGCCAAGGTGATAGATTTAGAAAAAGAGGTTATAGACAATGTCGGCTGGTATGATTGTGATTGAGCCTCGGTAGCTATAACAGCGGCTAATAATACCGACATATCAATTAATGATTCTTCCATCGCCTCTTGGTAATTACGATGTAATTGTCCTGCGACTAAAGAAGACAGCCACCAACCAGTAATACCCATGGCTAAAATGGCGACTAAGACTAATCGCCAGCGTAAATTTGAAAAAGCAGACCACCATGGCGTGGTCATAATGTTTCATCCCAGGCATAGCCTTCACCACGCATCGTTCGAATTGGATTACTATCAGGATAAGCGGCGTGTAATTTTGCCCGTAAAGTTTTTATATGTGTATCAACGGTACGATCGAATGACCCATCTGGCTTTTCCCATACTAAATCTAATAAACGCGTGCGAGGGAAAATCATTCCAGGACGTTCAGCGAGCACGGTGAGTAAACGATATTCATAACGAGTTAAATCAAGCGTTACACCATGCCAGGTCGCTTGTTTTTTATCATCATTCACAATTAAATGTGAATTGAGCGAAGACGAAGAAGTGCTTCCAGTTTTTCTGTCATTTGTGCGCCTTAAAACGGCACGTACTCGGGCGCTTAATTCACGCGGGCTAAACGGTTTAACCACGTAATCATCGGCCCCTATTTCAAGGCCAACAACACGATCAATTTCACTCGCGCGCGAGGTTAAAAAAATAACCGGAACGGAAGATGTCGCTCGTACGTCGCGACAAAAATCAAATCCACTGCCATCAGGTAAACTGACATCGAGTACTAATAAATCAGCAGTGGTAAATAATTCTCGTGCGGCTTGCAAGGTGGTTGCACGAACAACGGTTAATCCTTCCGTTGCTAAGGCGTAATCAATTGCATCAGCGATGGTTGGTTCATCTTCAATGACCAGAATGCGAGACATGTTGCTAATTCTGGTGGCAATTTGTTCCGCTACCAGCAGTAGTCATGAGACACGACGGCTACGTGCGAAACACTCATTGACTGCCAACACCG
>JAHEDF010000681.1 GCA_024641365.1 Planctomycetota bacterium
CGCCAATTATCATCGGGCGATCGCGCCACCCAACGACGCGCCGAAGCTGCTGATACCCAGCCCTTGTCGCCTCCGAGTAATACTGCGAATTCAGAAAAATCCGATACGCAACCGCTGACGTTGTTGGGTTTGGGAATGGATTCCGCGTCGCTACGCAATGATATTCATCGCCATCTATCCTACACATTAGGAAGGGACACGCATTCAGTCTCAGCACGGTATCGTTATATGGCCACCGTCCTTGCCATTCGCGATCGTTTAATGGAACGTTGGAAAGCGACGCATGCGGCCTATTATGAAGCCGATTGCAAACGTGGTTATTATTTATCAATGGAATTTTTAATGGGGCGCGCACTCGGCAATGCCGCGCTCAATTTAGACATTGATAATCAATTAAAGTCTGCCCTTAAAAATCAGGGCTTACATTTAGAAGATTTAGAAGAAGCCGAACCTGATGCAGGATTAGGCAATGGTGGTCTTGGTCGTTTAGCCGCCTGTTTTATGGATAGTTGTGCGACACTCCAATTACCAGTTTTCGGTTATGGCATTCGTTATGACTACGGCATGTTCCGCCAACGCATTACCGACGGCGCGCAACATGAAGAACCCGACAATTGGTTAGCCTATGGTATGCCATGGGAACTACAGCGCCCTGAATATGCACAGCGGGTTAAATTTGGTGGCCACACTGAATTTTACCGTGACGTCAAAGGTCGCATGCGGGTCGCTTGGACGGCAACGCAAGATGTGATGGCTGTCCCTTATGATTTACCAATTCCCGGTTATCATAATGGCACGGTAAATACGTTGCGTTTATGGCGAGCTAGCGCCCCGGAAGCATTTGACTTAGCCGAATTTAACGCTGGTGATTATGTTGCTGCTGTGGAAGCCAATAGTTCGGCGGAAAATATTTCCAGAGTGCTCTATCCCAATGATAAGAGTGAAAATGGCAAAGAGCTACGCCTGCGTCAGCAGTACTTTTTAGCCAGTGCTAGCTTACAAGATATCGTTCGTCGTTGGGTCGCTAAGCACGGTTCCGACTTCCGGCACTTTGCTGCTAAAAACGTCATGCAATTAAATGACACCCATCCAACCATTGCTGTTGCTGAACTGATGCGTTTATTAATGGATGACCATGGCATGGGTTGGGAAGATGCGTGGGACATCACCACGAAAACGTTAGCCTACACCAATCATACGCTGTTGCCTGAAGCGCTCGAAAAATGGCCTGTTGGCCTATTTAAACATTTATTACCTAGACTACTTGACATTATTTATGAAATAAATGCTCGCTTTATGCGCGTGGTGGCCAACAAATGGCCCGGCGATACCGAACGCTTAAGTCATTTATCAATCATTGAAGATGGCCCACATCCACAAATTCGCATGGCGCATTTAGCCATTGTTGGTTCGTTCTCGGTTAATGGTGTTGCCGCCCTCCATAGTGATTTATTGAAGAGTGGTTTATTCCGTGATTTCGCTGACTTATGGCCTGAGCGCTTTAATAATAAAACCAATGGTGTTACGCAACGTCGTTGGCTGGCGATGTGTAATCCCAAGCTGAATGACCTGATAACCCGTACCATTGGCGATAAATGGGTTATTGAGCTTGATCAATTACAAAAATTGAAAGCCAAAACGAAAGATAAAGCATTTCGTAACGAATGGCGCGCCATCAAACAGGAAAATAAACAAGTATTAGCGGAAGTAGTTAAGCGCGAATGCGGCGTTGAATTTCCACTTGATGCCATGTTTGACGTTCAAGTTAAACGTATTCACGAATATAAACGACAATTATTAAATGCTCTGCATGTGGTTCATTTATACGACCGCATTAAACGTGGCGATAAAAAAGGCATTGGTAAGCGTGCGGTGCTCTTTGGTGGTAAGGCGGCCCCTGGTTATGCGATGGCGAAAACCATCATTCGTTTCATCAACGCGATTGCCGATGTGGTCAATAACGGTCCAGATGTCGGTGATTTACTGCGCGTCGCATTTATCCCAGATT
>JAHEDF010000191.1 GCA_024641365.1 Planctomycetota bacterium
GCGGTATACTTCAATATGATCTAACGTGCCTGGTTCGATGGCTTGGAAATCTCCGGTGCCATCGGCCTGACTAATAGCAAAGCCGTCTTGTAATTGAATAAGGCCACGCATGTGAAAGGTGCGCGATGCACCGGAACCACGAATTGATAAGCGTGCTTCTTCGGCACCAAATCGTGGTTGCACGGTTACACCAGGAGCCCAACCCAACATATCGCGGTATGTGGCTGAACGGCCTAATTGGTAATCATCTGCTGCGATCACGGTATTGCCGCCTGGAATAGTGCTCATTTCAGCGCGAGCCGCTTTGACATTTGGAGCGGTCAAAGCGGCTTCGCGATCAGCGGTGACAGAAATAGTTTCTATTGGTGTTGGTTTTTCTTCAGCAAAACTACTGGTTAATAATGCGGCAAGCGAAGCGACCAGACCTAACGGGCGCATAGTGGTGGTTAATAATATTTTATGGGTAGTGTTCATTTTAATTGTTTTGGAAATTTGATCAGCGATCAAAAGGGATCGTCATCACAAACACAAACGCTACGTAACATCGCAACGAATGGTAATGACAGCATGGATAATCCGTGACACCATAATAAAGAAACTTTTTTAATGAGTTAAAAAGTGACTTTATTATTTTCGCGGTGTCAAATCGCTACAATGGGCGGCCTCATTATACTATTACCACAATACAATTCCGGTTTGGCCAGAGGCAGTTCACATAAATGATCAACAATCATCGGTTTTTGAGTTTTTATAATGGTGGCTACAAATACGGCATCACTATGTGAGAATTTTTTAAATAAGAAAAGCACCGCAGGACTCGGCTGTTCATTATTTGTCACTTTATCAATCGCTTGGCACAATTTGCAGGGATGCTGTCCGTCAACGGCTGATATGAATGCAGTTGTAAACGACGTGCTATCCGAACTGTGCAGTGCCATGTTGGTCCAGGCGGCTAACTGCAGTATGCCCCAGTGTCCACCGATGAGGATGACCATGATAAACCAAGACAAGAGTACCGAGCGCCGGGCCATGGCGCGCAAGGTCGTCACAGTTGAAAGTTTTCCAATGTATTTTGTGCGCGGCGGGTAAGCGTCTGCATCACTAGGCACTTGAGAGGTCCGGAGGTCCGGAAGTCCGGAGGTCCGGAAGTCTAGGGTCGTTGGAAACTTAATATGAGTTGTCAGGTCATTTAGTAACTGCAAAAAGGCTGCGCTGCGCGCGATATAATATTATTGGCGAAAAATTTATTGAAGTGAGCGCAGCGAACACCTTTTTGTAGTCACGCGTATATTATGACTAGCATAAATCCACTGCGATCACGCAGGACTTCCGGACTTCCGGACCCTACTTAAAATGTTTCGACAAACGCGGTCCATCCTGGTTCGCATAATTATTGCCGCAAATGCCATATAATTTTTCGCACGGTTTTGCTAACGTTTCATAGGCCATAGCGCAAATGGGTTGACCATGGCGTAAAATTAAATCGTCTTGATGTGGGCGCACTTCTAACACAGCGCGGGCGCCACGATTTTCATCGCCAAAAATACCCCAACCAGGGTCAAAAAATCCGGCGTAGTGTGCACGGAATTCCCCAGCGGTGGGATCAAATGGGACCATTTCGCAGGCTAAATCATTTGGGACCGATACGCGTTCTCGCGTTGCTAAAATATAAAAGTGATCTTGCTCTAAACACAAAAAACCTGAATCGGGTTGCTGTAATGGCGCAAAAAAATGATTCGGATCATGACCAGCAATTTTATTTAATACTAAGGGATGATGCGTGCGTTTCGCTACGTACCCAACAACTGGGCGATCTAAATCAGCAGTCATAACAATACGACCATCGAATAACGCAGATAATGGTGAGGGGCGACCGTCTGGTTCACGCAGTAATGGTTGTTCGTGGTGACGTTTTTGTAATTCGGCTTGTGATAATACATGGCGATTGGAAAAGAAAATTGCTTGATTTAAACTCACACCCGATTGTGCGACAATATTAAAACTGCGGGGAATTAACTCTAACCACATTTCGCCAGTATAGCCGCATGGCACGCGATCATAACGTGGCGAGCCATCAGCTAAAACACGAGTGGCCAAATCGACGCGACCAGTACTGCTTTTACCATTGGCATAGGCTTCAACGCCAGGAGGTAATTTGAGTCGTTCACGAATAAGTACTAAATAAACTTGATCACGACCGAGACAGGTGGCGGTGCTGAGGTCAAGACGTTCGAGTGCTATATTACGAATTAATTCGCGCACCGATTCACCGGGCATTGGTAAAATAGAGCCAGGCATCCGGTAGGCTTCGGTATCTAAGGTTAAATCTAAACTGGCTGGTTGAATTTGTTCAGGGCGAATGCCGCCAGCAGCAGTGATATGCCCATCATTGACCAGACGGGTTAAACCATCCATTTCAAAGGTGCCAGTTTCGGTTGCCGTGTTTGTTCCCATGGGCGCGGATACTGTGGCTTTTCAAGGATAGGGAAAGACCAAGTCGCATTTGGAAGTCCGGTGGTCCGGAGGTCCGGAAGTCCGGAAGTCCGGAAGTCTCGAATTATGGTGATTTTTATTTACGAACGGACGTGAAATATTCGGCTGCAAAAATGCAGGGGCCAATTAACTAACAACAGACATAACGTTATGATAATGCGGATTAACTGCTCTTTTTAAGACTTCCGGACCTCCGGACTTCCGGACCTCCGGACGCATTTACCCCATGCGGAAAACGACCACGGATATGGCCGTGGTAATCTCGTGCACATCTGGATTCGCATACATGTGGCGGCGATGACCTGGGAATTGGACCAAATGCCCGGCAGGGACCGTCACTTTATCGCCTTCGATATGAATGACCGAGGTGCCCGTCAGACAGTAATAAAATTCTTGTGCGCCAATGGGGTGAGGGCGACCAACGGTATGCGTGCCAGGTTGCATGGTGACGTGATTAATCTGCACTCCTTTGCTGGCGATTGGCGATACGAGATATGCTAAATATTTCCCTTTATCAGCGCTATAATCAGGCATTTGTGCAGGTGTGACGAGGTAGTGACGATGTTCAGGTGGTTGCACCAACAACTCGTCTAAGCTGACATGCAATGCTTCCGCGACGGCGAGCACGCTTTGCACTCCTGGATTTGCGCCATCCTGTTCCATAGCAGCCAGCGTGGCGCGTGGTAAACCGGATTGTTCGGCCAAGGTGGCTTGGGTAAGTTTGGCCTGCTTGCGCAGACGACGAAGATTAGCAGCGAGGGCATCCATGTCTGCCAAGTAACAGGAAAAATTCTAGAATACCAGCACCAGTACCATGGATTCTAGCCACGGTGGCTTGCTCTTCAGTTAGGGGTCTGACTACAATGGGCGTCCGCACGATTCTGAATGAGTCGTTCACCTGCCTATCTTTCACCAGACCTATTCACCAATAACAGGAGCCCAATATGGCGTTCACCTTACCAGCCCTTCCTTACGACCTCGCTGCTTTAGAACCACATCTAACAAAAGAAAATCTCGAACTGCATCATGGTAAACACCACAATGCCTATGTGGTTAACCTCAATAAATTATTAGACGGTAAACCAGAAGCAGCCAAATCATTAGAAGATATTATTATGTCGAGCGATGGTGGCGTTTTTAATAATGCCGCGCAAATCTGGAATCACACGTTTTATTGGAATAGCATGAAGCCCAATGGCGGCGGTGCACCAACAGGCGCTTTAGCCGATGCAATCACCAAAGATTTTGGTTCCTTCGATAAATTCAAAGAAGAATTTACCGCTGCGGCGACCACACAATTTGGTTCTGGCTGGGCGTGGTTAGTCGTTGAAGGCGGCAAATTAAAAGTCACCAAAACGGGTAATGCTGATTTACCCATGAAACATGGACAAAAAGCATTACTCACCATCGACGTCTGGGAACATGCCTATTACCCATCATTTAAGAATTTACGTCCAAAATATATTGAGACCTTCTTAAATAATTTGGTGAACTGGGATTTCGCGGCAGCGAACTTTAAGTAACCCTCGGTTATCTGGTGCCGTCATGCGGTAACTGGACGACAGGCAGCCATCCTAAGTATCCTCCCTCGGTTATCCGATGGAGGATATTTTTTGACGGAAACATGTAGCAAACAAGATATTGGAAAACTAAAGGTTAGAGATCTGATTCAATTGTGCTATATAACGGTTTTAGATAAAACCTTAACCGACATAGGACTAGGCAAGCGTTAATCAGTCCTATACATGGCGCCCCGCGCTTAGTCGTTGAGAGTGGTCCTCATTTTTTGTAACTTTTAGTACTAAAGTGGGAATTAGTCTCATTCCAGCTGATTCAACAAACGGAGTAATCATGATGATGCGTTCATTAGTTTTTCTTTTTAGTTTACTGTCGATAAGTCATGGTGTGTCGGCGGCTGATCAAACCGCAGCGGTACTGACATTACAGAAAGACGCGCATGTCGTGTTAATTGGTAATGGGCTTGGTTCGCGCATGATGCATTTCGGTTTATTTGAAACGGAATTACAACGACGTAATGCCGACAAACAGTTAGTCATTCGTAATATGTGCGATGAAGGCGATACGATTGGTTATCGTGACCATTCCGGTCGTAATAATCCATTTGCTTTTCCTGGTGCGGAAAAATTTTATACATTGAGTAAAACAAAGGACCGATGGGGTTCGGCTAACACCGGTTCAGGGGCTTTTGAATCGCCTGATCAGTGGTTAATTCGTCTTAAAGCAGACATTGTTATTGGATTTTTTGGTTTTAACGAATCTTATAACGGCGCAGCGGGTTTAGATAGTTTTAAAGAGGAATTAACTCTATTTATTAACCACACCAAAAATCAAAAATATAATGGTGCCAGTACTCCACAATTAGCGCTCGTATCTCCAATCGCCTTTCAAGATTTGTCAAAATTATATGGCACGCCAAATGGTATTCAGGAAAATGTCCATTTAAGTTTATATGCAACGGCCATGCGCGAAGTGGCAGCTCAGCATAATGTCCTGTTTATTGATTTATTTACACCAACCCAAGTGTGGTTTACAAGTAGTCCTGAGCAATTAACGCGTGACGGTGCATTATTAACGGAGGCGGGTTATGCTAAATTGACGCCGATCTTAACGGACGGTTTATTTGGTGCTTCTTCTGCCAGTGGTGATTTCAATAAAGTTTTAACGGCGGTGAGAGAAAAAAATTGGTTTTGGAATAATTTTTATAAAATACCCAATGGTGTGCACGTTTTTGGCCGTCGTCATAAACCATTTGGCCCAGATAACTATCCCGATGAATTAATGAAATTGGAAGAAATGACCGCTGTTCGTGATCAAGGTATTTGGGCGGCAGTAGCTGGACAGACGTTCAATATTGCAGCGGCTGACGAGAAAACACATAAGTTACCAGAAATTAAAACAAATTTTAATTTGAAGAATAAAAAAAATGGTTCGCCAGAATATAAATATGGCGCTGAAGCCGAAGCAGCATTATCTGTTCCAGAAGGTTATAAGGTGCAATTATTTGCATCGGAAAAAGAATTCCCAAATTTAGCTAATCCAGTGCAAATGAGTTTTGATAATCGTGGCCGTTTGTGGGTCTCCACGATGCCAAGTTATCCGCATTATAAACCGGGTGACGCAAAGCCCGATGATAAATTATTAATATATGAAGATACCAATGGCGATGGACGTGCCGATAAAGAAACTGTTTTTGCAGATAAATTACACTTACCAATTGGCTTTGAATTTGCCCCCGAAGGTGTGTACGTATCGCAAAGTAGCAATTTAGTATTGCTCAGCGATACCGATGGCGATGACAAAGCAGATAAACGCGAAATTATTATGAGCGGTTTTGATGACCATGATACACATCATGCCATCAGTGCATTTTGCGCGGATCCATCGGGCGCATTTTACATGGGTGAAGGAACGTTCTTGCATAGCCATATTGAAACAGCATACGGAACCATTCGTAGCACCAATGGCGGTTTCTTCCGCTATAGTCCGCAGCGACGTCAATTAGAACGCACTGCTCGGCAAAGTATTCCGAACCCATGGGGAATTGCTTTTGATAATTGGGGACAAGATTTTTATGCAGAGACGTCTGATCCAAATGTACATTGGATGTTGCCTGGTACGGTAAAGGCGCCGTTTGGAGAATTTGCACCAATGTCACGAAATATTATTGAAAAGGGGCACATGGTTCGTCCAACATCGGGCTTAGAATTTGTGTCGAGCCGCCATTTCCCAGATGACGTGCAAGGTGATTTACTGATTTGCAATAATATTGGATTTTTAGGAATTAAACAGCACAAGAAGACGGATGATGGTACCGGTTATGTAACGAAACATCGACAAGATTTATTAGTTTCGAAAGGCGACGGTAATTTCCGCCCAGTCGATTTAGAATTTGCTCCTGACGGCTCGTTATACGTTGTAGATTGGCACAACGTCCTCATCGGCCATATGCAACATAGTGCGCGTGATCCATTACGCGATCATGTGCATGGTCGTGTTTATCGCATTACCTATCCAAGTCGTCCGTTAATTAAGCCGATGCAAATTGTTGGCGCATCCATTCCAGCATTATTAAATGGGCTTAAAGAACCTGAATATCGCACTCGTTATCGTGTGCGCCGTGAATTACGTGGTCGTCCAGCTGCGGATGTTTTAGCGGCCATTAAACCATGGGTAGCTAAATTAGATAAAACAGATGCAAATTATGAACACCATGTGCTTGAAGCGCTTTGGGTTTCATGGGGCTTAGATATGGTTGATCAGGCATTACTAGAGCAGTCATTGCAAGCAAAAGATTATCATGCGCGTGCAGCGGCAGTACGCGTGGTTCGCTACAATGGTCATCGCATAACAAATCAGTCTGCCTTATTACAAAAAGCAGCAAGCGATGAAAACGGTCGCGTGCGTTTAGAAGCAGTTGCTGCTGCTTCGTGGATGGAGCCAACGGTTGGTTTACAAATTATTGAAACAGCCAAAAAGCAGCCGATTGATGATTGGAGTAAAGCTCCAGTTGAAGTCGCTGCCGCAACGTTATCTGGCAAAGTGATCAAAGAAGAAAAAGCAGAGATTGCAAAAACTGATTTAAAAGGCGAAGCCAAAAAATTATTTGAGTTAGG
>JAHEDF010000192.1 GCA_024641365.1 Planctomycetota bacterium
TTGGGCGCTGCCCCAGGCTCTTATAGGTCGCGCCGTTGGCGCTTAGATAATGACGACAATTGTCCGTCAATTGTTGCATTTTACATCGCAATGATGATATAAGCTCTTTGCCTCATTAGACAAATATGAGATCGTTTCCAGTAATTTGTTGCCCTTGCTACCATAAATCATAAAAAATCACGGTACCAGGAATATCGTGCTCGGTCACAATTTATTACGCTCCTCACCCTGAGATGAAACCATGTTAAATTACACCCATTTAATTATAATCATCCTCACTGTGGCGTGCACTGGACCGATGTGCGCGTCTGAGATTAACACCACTGTTTCCGCAGATTTCAAACGGCTGCTCCCATCGCCAAAGCCTGTCGTTCCTACGGCTGCTCCACCGAAACTCCTCACCGAAACGCCTGGGCCATTTTTCGAACCAGATTTTCCAGTGTTTCAAACGAAGATCGATTTGACTACGAAAAATGGGCCCCTAGCGGAAAATTTCGTGGTGCGCGGACTTTTATTGCCACTTGCTGATAACATGACCGTGGCATTTGATCAGGATTTATTGCGCGTCGCAGGAGTATGGAAAACGCCCGCTGGCAAGACGCCGGTCACGTTGATGACGATGGCGCAAATATCATATAGCCGTTGGTCTGATAAAGCTGGCGGAAATCATCCTGCACCAACCGGTCCCGTATCTTTTCCAACGGGATTAAAACCTGGTGCATCCACGACCTTGAATGGATTACAGAGCGATCCGCGTGAAGTAAATGCGACGAAGGATTTTGGACGCGGTCCATTACCAGTTACCCATGGCCAATTTAATGGGGTAGAAATTTGTGGTTCAGTTGCGGTGCTGAATTATCAGCTGGGAAAAACCAAGGTGCGCGAATGGCATGAAGTTCGCACCATTGCCGGACAAGCAATTGTCTTCCGTCATTTCGCCGTCGAACCCGGAAAACAACCATTATATTTTTCAATTAATGCAGGTCCGTGGTCAGCCACTTCAAGTCGTGTAGCGACCAGTGTCGACTCAGCAGGCAGTGGAAAACTCGCAGTGGTGAGCAGTGCAGATGCATTGTCATTGTCCGTGCACCAGGGCGAACTCATCGCGACGCTTGCTCCAGCAAATAAAGAACAATTGGTCTCGCTTGCATTAATTCCAAACGCAGGCGATGAAGCCGCCGTCCTCGCACAAATTAAATCGACGCCAGCCGCACCGACGCCGGATAAAAAACGTCGTTGGCTACAAAGTGTTACCACCGACACCACCGTTGACCATGTAAAAGCAAATGGCCTCAGCCTCGACCTCATTGGTATTCCTGAAAATACACCATGGAAACGCCGCGTTCGTCCAGCTGATATTGGATTTCTCTCACCCACCTCGGCTGCGGTGGTGACCTATGATGGCGATGTGTGGATTATAAATGGGAAATTACAATCCGCTGCGCCCGGAAAGATCACGTGGCAACGCTTTGCCTCTGGTTTGCATGAGTCGCTTGCGCTGAGCATCGTCGATGGCGTTATTCAAGTAGCGACGAAAAATGGTATTGTTCGTTTGCATGATCGTGACGGCAATGGTGAAGCGGACTGGTATGAAAACTTTTGCGATTTAATGCGACAGAGCCAATCAACACGCGCATTTCCACTCGACATGGCAATGGGGCCGGATGGCTCGACTTATGTCACTGAAGGAGGAATTGCGAATGGTGTCAGCGGCCCCTCTGCGACGGGAAAAGGCAGCACCACGCTCGGCGTTGTCACTCGCATCGCGCCGGACGGAAAATCTATTGAAACCATTGCGACCGGCATGCGCGAAGGTTATGTCGCGGTACATCCCAAAACCGGATTTATGACAGGCACTGATCAACAGGGACAATTCGTGCCTTCATCCCCAGTTTATGCTATTCGCCCGGGTGATAATTTTGGTTTTGGCGAAGAAAAACCGGCAAAATTAACTCCGCCATTACTTTGGATTCCGCATACCGAAGATAATTCCTGTGCTTCGCAAATATGGCTCAGCGGAAAATCATTTGGGCCTCTGGATGATAAATTGCTGCATCTGTCTTATGGTAATGGCTCCCTCTTATTAATCAGTCCTGATTTAGACACGCCCATTCCGCAGGGCGCGGTAATTCCACTCGGTCTCGACACCGGCTTGCCGCTCCTCCACGCACATTCGCAATTGGATGGCGGTGCTATATGGGTGGCCGGTTTCCAAGTATACGACTCACGAACACCAACACTCCAAGGTCTTGGCCGTTTGCGATTAAGCGGGGAACCAATCACCAAACCAATTTCGGCACAATCGTGCGCTGGCGGCGTTATTATTAATTTTGCCGCGCCGCTGAAAGCTGATTCGGTACGCGCAGAACTTGTCGCCGCACAATCATGGAATTATATTCGCTCAAAAAAATATGGCAGTGGTCGTTATCGCAATGACGGCAGCGCAGGCATGGATATTATCGGTGTTTCGCAAGCTGTATTATCCAAAGATGGTCGATCCGTATTTATTCATCTCCCAGATGTGAAAAAACCAGTGATGCAATTAGAAGTGCGCTATTCGTTTGAATTTGCAGACGGCACTCCCGCTGATGGCGTCACCTTTTATACCATTCATCAGCCACATAAACTCAATCTCACCAATGCCGGATTTCCAGACATCGATTTATCCCGGACATCCGTCGTCGCAGCGAAAAAAACCGATGAACCACCAACCGTCGAAATGGGGAAAACGTTAAGCCTCACCATGAGCTGCATCGCCTGCCATTCCATTGACGGCAGCAAAGAAGGCCGCACCGGCCCAACATGGAAAGGTATGTTCGGCTCCAAGCGAGAATTTACTGATGGCTCAAGCGCATCAGCCAACGAAAAATACATCCGTGAATCCATCATCGACCCACAACGCAAAATCGTAAAAGGATACGCCCCAGGAATGGCAAGTTATCACGGTGTACTTACCGATGCACAAATTGAGGCGCTGATTTTGTATATACGCAGTTTGAAATGATGCGGAATAATTGGGACGCATTTACATAGATGAACTGACCCGTTCGGTTATTGCGGTCATTGGACAGTCATATGTAATTATATTTACATGGAGAACCGGAGGGAAGATAATAAGTGTTTTTATTGGTTAAATAATTAATGGTCGCGATGGCAACGAGCCACGACGCGCAAGCAGAAAAATAACGTCTGATGATGAATTACCATTAGTCATCACCGAAGATGAACCCGGCAAGGCTCCGACTCTCTCTTCTCCGGTCCTACATGTGAATAAATCCAAAAAGGTACGGCACAGGCACCTGCAACCCTTTTCACCGCAAACAGTTGTCCCCCTACCTGAGAACGAAAGCGAGCATCCGAGAAACGGTTTGATGCTCTAAATCCCAGCAGGGACAAGCCTTTAAAACTAGTCCGTTAAATCGCTCCTGGCTCGGCAGCTAATAGGTACGCACCGCTGTAGGTCATCCGTTGGGTTCACTGACGTGGCCGACAACAGTCCTCCTTCCGGGACATCACCAGCATGAAAACACTCTTTTCGGCATGCGGGCCGCCACCCTTACTGCATCACTCCTACTTTTCTGCCATGTGGGAGGCTTTTTTGAACGATGTGCAGCGTGAGGGTTTACCATGAAACTAATCAAAACAGAGAACGGCGTCGTTTTACAGTTCGCCTGTAACAGTTGTGGACAGGCAATGGAATTGAAAGTCGAATCGCGTTTGTTTGAGTGCTCTGGCTGCGCTCAAGTTTATCAATTAAAAAAAGAGGCTGGGAAAGTTTCTCTGAAAGCAATTAAGCGACATGATTCTTCTCCACATGAACACAGTAAAAAATTATCTGATCGCATTAATCGTAGTTCACAGCAACATGCTTCGAGTGATGGGACTGGCAGCAAAAATAAGCGCCCACCTACAAAACAATACCGCAGAAAATCTGCACACACCGGTACAGTAATTACCTCCGCCATTATATTATCGATACTTTGTGCGGCAGGTATGTGGTGGAATGAATTGGGGTCGCAAGATACACATCCTCGTAGCGCCTCTGCTGGATCAGTCGATAATAATGTAACAAACGCCACATCAGAACATTCAAATCAAGACACACATCCGATTTTAGCCTCTGTAAATTCAGACCAAGATATACAACCATCTAGTACTTCTGTAAATGCAAGCACAGAAACTGTTCACATTGTTTTTACGCAAGTTAAAAATATTTTTGAAGAAAATTGCGTGAGTTGCCATGGTGCTAAGCAGCAAAAAGGTAAGTTTCGCATGGATACGTTAGCTGCCGTTTTAAAAGGTGGCAGTTCTGGAAAACCAGCGCTCATAAAAGGCAATGCTGAAAAGAGTCTGCTCTACAAACTGATCACGTTGCATGCCAATGATGACGATCGCATGCCAAGCGATGGTGATCCTTTAACTAAAGAACAACAAGCCCTGGTAAAGAACTGGATAGAAGCTGGCGCACCATGGGAAGGAACGCTGGTATCACGAGAAAAGGCCAAAAAAGTTTTTGTCGCACAGGTGGAATCACCATTTTCGAAAATGAAGAATGTTGATTTATCGCAAGACAAAAATCAAGACATCGCTAGTCGACATATTGATGCCTTAATTGATAGCGATCTCAAAGCCAAGGGTCAGCAACCGGGATCTCTTATTTCAGATGAAAGTTTTCTCAGAAGAGCATATCTGGATATTGCCGGCAGAATTCCAACGCTCGAAGAATATGACCGTTTCTTTGCTTCAAGAAGCTCAGATAGACAGGCATTAATCAACGAACTCATGGAGTCACCCGGTTATGTAAGCAGCAGTCACAATTATTGGCTCGATGCCCTGCGGGTTAAAGAAAGCGTCGCTAAAAATACCTTTTCTACTTATGATAATTGGATCTTGCAGTCGATTAAGAAAAACATGCCCTTTGACCAATTTGCCTATGAATTAGTCGCGGTTGAAGGGCGATTTTGCGATCCTGATCACGCCTCAGCCGGTTATTATTTACGAGATGACCAAGTTGGTTTCATGCCGGAAGATAGCCTGAGTAATACCATGCAGCTTTTTCTGGCAACGGATATGGTCTGTGCGCAGTGCCACAATCATCCCTACAAGCAGTGGACACAAAAAGATTTCTATCAATTGTTAGCCTTTACCGATGGCACGCTGGTCAAAGGCACTGCTGTAAATGCACGCGAAGCGAATGCTGCGATAAAGATACTGCAACCCAAATCCACTCCGCAAAAAAATCATTATAAGGGCTACTACAAAGCCATCCATGTCGGTGTTTATAAAGGCGGCACTGGAACGATAAAACTCCCTTCAGACTACAAATATGATGACGGTAAACCAAATGAATTGGTGAAGGCTCAGGTGCCCTTTGGTGAACCGGTGAAAATTGACTACAGCAAGCCAGCTACTCAGAATAAGTACGACTTTGTCGATATTGTCAAAAAGGATGATCGTGAAGACGTCAGAGCACGTATGCATTTTGCCAAATGGATAACCTCGCCTAACAATCCGATGTTCACCAAAACAATTGTTAACAGACTATGGGGACGCGTGTTCGGCTCACCATTGGTTGGTAAAAATTTGGATATGGCAGAAAGTGACCTGGGTGATAATCCAAATTTAACACTGTTTCTTGTCGATCTTATGAAATTGGCGAAATACGATCAAAAAGTTTTTATGAAAATTTTATATAAAACCAAAAGCTATCAACGCACGGCATTAGAAAGCGTTCCTGATACGTATTATCATCCAGCGCCCGTCGTCAAACGATTGACCGCAGAACAAATATGGGATTCGCTCTTAGCTATCCGCCAAAAAGATCCTGATCGTGGCATTATGACTGGAACACTGACTGAGCGAAATGTGCTTTTTTATGAAATGGAAAAAAAGAATACTAATGAACGAGTTGAATTTATAAAAAATGAAAAAACCACCACCAAAGAGGCCTACAAACGTTATGATATGCTGGAGCGCGTGTCGCTCTCATCGGAAGAACACCGAGCCTCAATCATGAAGCATGGCAGGGATTCATTTCTCAATGTCTATGGTATTTCAAGTCGCGGACTCATCGATGGTGCCATCCAGGAAGCCACGATTCCGCAAGCATTGCATTTGATGAATGACAGCACCTACATGGGCACACAGATACATAAAAGACAGACCTCATATCTTTATGACAGACTCAAAGAAAATACCAATGCGTCTGCAGATGTAAAAATCACCACTATTTACAATGCCATATTGACGAGAAATCCGACTGAATCAGAAAAACGTTTGGCAACTTCGCAACTAATGAACGGCAAAAACTTTGATCAGGAAACACTGGTCTGGGCTTTGACAAACTCACACGAATTTAAAATCAAAAGGTAAATCATGGATAAATTACTTTTAAAAGCTGACGACATAACACGCCGCCATGTGGTCAAAGGATTGGCCGCAGGATTACTTGGCTTGCAATTCATTCCTCAAGTTGCTTGGGGTGCAACGCCAACACAAAAAGGTGGCGGCAAAGCGAAATCAGTGATTTTCATAAATGTGGCTGGTGGATTAAGCCAGGTTGACAGTTTTGATATAAAAGAAGCGAATACTGAGGCCAATAAAGAATCTGAACCAATCAAAAGTAACGCCGACGGTATTCGCGTTGGAAAATATTTTCCTGGCATGGCAAAACACATGGATAAATTTGCGCTCATCAACTCTATGTGCCATACCCAGGGCACTCACAGTCATGCAACGTATTTGACCATGACCAGTTATGAAAGTCGCGGAACCATAGTGCATCCTGAACTCGGTGCCTGGGTTAGTAAACTAGGTGGTAAAAAAGGCGCAATTCCGTCATTTATAAAAATTGGTAGTTCCGATGGCGCTGGACGGGGATTTTTTAGCAGTGATTTTTCTGCTCTACCAATTAAAGACCCAACCAAAGGCATTCAATTTGTAAAAACGCCAAAAGAAATTAATGATAAGGAATTTGATAAACGCATTTCTTTTCTGAATAAGATTAATCGAGCCTATGAAGAAAAAATGGCAAATGCGATCACCAAAGATTACAATAATATATATGATCAGGCTTTAAAAATGATGACGAGTCATGAC
>JAHEDF010000193.1:0-6327 GCA_024641365.1 Planctomycetota bacterium
TGACCGGACATTCCGTAAACGAAGCACTTGGTCGCAATCCCCGTTTTTTATATGGAGAAAAAACTGAACAAGCAGCTCGCGAAGCTATTCAGAAAGCCATGCACGATGGTCAACCCATTCGCATCGAATTACAATCATATAGAAAAGATAATACGACGTGGTGGAATGATTTATCAATCACGCCAGTTTATGATGATCGTGGCCGGCTCATTTATTGGGTCGGTATTCACAATGATGTCAGTGAACAAAAATTAGCTTCACTAGCGTTGCGGCGTGAACGTGATCGCTTGCGTCGCCAATTGGGCTTTGCGAATGCAATGGCTTCTGCCGCAGAAGTGGTGGTTTCAGAGGGAGAAACACGTTCTTTGTTAGACGGTATTGCTGAACAAGTCGGGCAAGCGTTGGATGTAGATCGCGCCTTAATTTTTGATGTAGACTTAAAACGCCGCGTTGCAGTGGGTTTGTGCGAATGGCTCAATCCACAGGCAGCCGGTGTGACATCGGTTTTGGATGTGTATCCGTTAGATCTTTTTAAACATAGTCTAGAAAAAGTATTGCAAGATAAAGCCTGGATAGAATCTCATGAGGATGATGTTTGTGAAGAATTTAAATTAGATGGCAGCGATCCATTATTACATGGCCGCATGAATGTCCGCAGCCTCGTTTGGTATCCTTTTCAATTTAATACTGACTGTTTTTATATATTAATATTAAATCAAGTACGTGAACGACGTAAATGGAAGCACGATGAAATTAGTTTTATAGAATCGGTGAGTAAATTAACGAGTGTTGCATTAGACAAGGTGCGATTAATTACCCAGCGACGTGTCACTGAAGAAGCGGTGCGTGCAAATGAGATGCGTTACCGCGCCATTGTAGAAGATCAAAGCGAGTTGATTTGTCGTTTTCGTAGTGATTCCGTTATAACCTTTGTAAATGAAGCATATTGCCGTTATTTTAAGAAAAAGCGCAGTGACCTTGAAGGTCACAGTTATATGCCGTTATTGCCCACCGAAGACCGAGAACAAATACATCGGCAGTTTGCAGAATTAACACCTGATAATAATATTATTACCTATATTCATCGGGTAGTACTCGAATCAGGTATCCGCTGGTTGCAATGGACTGCGCGTGGATTTTTTGATGATGTGGGACAAGCGGTGGAATTTCAAGCGGTTGGTCAAGATATTACAGAACGCAAAAAAGCGGAAGACAATTTACGTGCGAGCGAGGAAAGTTTCCGTAGTTTAGTAGAGCAAGCACCAGAGGGTATATTAATTGCAGATAGACATGGCCATTATGTCGAAGCGAATCCAGTCGCTTGTGGGTTGGTTGGTTTTACACGCAAAGAATTACTGACCATGAAGATTAGTGATTTATTAACAAATGAAGATGCGCGTGCGCTAAATGAACGCATGCGATTATATGCAGAGGGGCATACGTTATTTGGTGAACGTTGCTTCAAACGTAAAAATGGTTCGTTAGTGCAAGTCGAAATGATTGCAAAAATGTTGCCGGACAATCGCTTATTGGCGATTGTCCGTGACTTAAGTGAACGATTAAAATTGGAACGTTCCTTACGTGAAGCGAAAGATGCAGCTGAACAAGCCAATATGGCAAAAAGTGCATTCTTGGCCAATATGAGTCATGAAATTCGTACGCCGATGAACGGTATTTTAGGCATGCTTGGGCTTATTTTAGATTCACCGTTGGATGATGAGTCACGTGAATTTGCAGAAACAGCACGGGTGTCCGGCGAACATTTATTAACCATTATTAATGACATCCTAGACTTTTCAAAAATTGAAGCTGATCGCATGGATTTGGAACAAATTGTATTTGAACTGCCTATTTTAATAGAAGAAACGGTTACCTTGTTTGCTGAGCAAGCACACGGTAAAGGTATTGAAATTATTTGTTTTGTTCATCCCGAGGTGCCTTTAGCAGTACGTGGCGATCCATCTCGAGTTCGCCAAATATTAATTAATTTAATTGGTAATGCGGTTAAATTTACCACTGAGGGTGAAGTGGTGGTGCGCGTTGGTGTGATTGGCGATCATGTTGGCGGAAACACGGATAAATTTCAAACCTTACCCCACGTCACCTTACCAGGCACAAATATCTCCAAGGCCCCCGAACACTATGATGGTTCGGTGCGTTTACGAGTAACGGTATCTGATACTGGTCCCGGCATTCCCACAGAAGCGCAGCCGCGTTTATTCGAAGCATTTTCTCAAGCAGATACATCGACTACGCGCCGCTATGGTGGAACGGGACTTGGGTTAGCAATATCTCGTCATTTGGTTGAATTAATGGGTGGAAAAATAGGTTTCACGACCAGTGAATCGGGAACGGTGTTTTATTTCGCTATTGAATTGGGCTTACCGGATTTACCAGCAGATCCGATGTTGGTGCCGGAAAATTTACGTGACATGCGTATCTTAGTTGTCGATGACAATCCAAATTGTCGTGATTTTTTATGTGTTCGCATGCAAGCGTGGGGATTGAAAGCAGAAGCGGTGCCAGACCCAGCACAGGCGCTGCAAATAATTCACGGAACCATGTTAGAAGCCACTCCCGTATCATTAGTGTTAATTGATTTACATATGCCGGGCGTTGATGGATTGGCATTAGTGCGAGCCATTGAACAAGAACCAGATTTAAATGAAATTAAAGTCATTGTCATGACGACCATGGGGAATCGTGCACAATCACAGGAAGCAAAACGCCTTGGTGCGGTTGGATCAATTACTAAACCAGTACGGTCGATACAATTATTAGATATGTTATTATCGGTTGTTGGTGCTGGCCGTGAAACGGTCGAATCTATTACACGTACTCAGCAAGTTCGCAGCGGAGTACGCGTATTAGTTGCAGAAGATAATTTAGTAAATCGCCGGTTAGCATTAGCGCAGTTAAAACAAATGGGCATTCAAGCTGATGCGGTATCTAATGGTCGTGAAGTCTTACAGGTCCTAGAGCGTGCGACCTATGACCTTATTTTAATGGATGGACAAATGCCTGAATTAGATGGCTATTTAACCACCGCAGAAATTCGCCGTTTGGAAACACGCGATCACCATACCATTATTATTGCACTTACCGCCGACGCATTAAGTGGCGATAAAGAGCGTTGTTTGGCCATGGGTATGGATGATTATTTATCTAAGCCAGTCAAAACGCAAAAATTACATGAGATGCTGCGGAAATGGTTGCCAGCATTAGATGAGCCCGTGTCAGAAAAAATTACCACTGATGTTTTTGAGGAAGCCTCAGCTGCATACCGTACTATAACGGACCGCGTCGATCGCCCGACAACGTCGCGCTATCGTCAAATGGTTGAAGACGACCATGGATTAGATGCATCGGTAGTTGAAGATTTATTATCCCAGGGTGGCATTGAATTAATTAGTACTTTGAGCGAATCACTACGCCAAGAGGCGATTAAGCAATTGCCACGATTAGCAGAGGCCTTAGCGACTGGCGATCATGCGGTTGCAAATGCGTCGGTACATGGGCTTAAAGGCGCTGCGTGGAGTTTAGGTTTACGCGAATTTGCGAGTGCCTGTATGGCAATTGAACATGCGATTGAAGTTGGCATGGCTGACACCGAGCGCTTACATCAAGAACTGGTAAAAGCCTATGAACGCGGCCAGACTGGGCTGGATAAATTGGTCAGTGGTTAAGCTCTACGGGTAAAAAATCCCGTTAATAGGCAGAAAATTCCGTATGTTTGTCCGGCAGATGTCGACGCTTTCGTCACTCGTAATGCCGTACATGCTACGCGCCTATGACAGTTGCATCACCCACGGAATTTTTACGCGGACTTCATGAAGAAGTCGCTAATCATGCTGGTATCGGACATTCGCTGCTTGGGAGAATGGAATTAGATCCCAAGCGGCGTGATGATTTTAAAATATTTTCCAGCCAACATTATCCCTTGGTTGGAACCTTTACGCGTTATTTAGAATTATTGTTATTAAATGCACCGTCATCAGATGCAAAAGTGTGGTTGGCAAAAGTATTAGTAGATGAATATGGCGAACGCAGTGACGGGCAAGATCATGCGGCGCATTATCGTATTTTTATGAAAGCCTGTGGTTGGAAGGACGAAGAAATTGAACACGTGCGATTACATCCAGCAGTTACTGGATTTATTGCCGAACATCTGCGTTTGTGTACTGAAGAGCCATTTTTAGTCGGGCTTGGCGCGGTTGGCCCAGGTCATGAATGGGCTATTCCGACTATGTTTGAAAATATTTTACGTGGACTGCGGCAGGCGGGATTTGCAGAAAACGAAATTGAATATTTCACCCTGCATACGCTGCAAGATATTGATCATGCTGCGTGGCTTGAAGAAGCCTTAGCGAAATTTGCCACCACGGAAGAACAGCAAGCGCAAATTCGTCGTGGTTGTTTGCTCAGTCTTGCGGCGCGGGAACGGTTATGGTGGGGTATTGCGGATAAAATTAATGCCGGGCGTATGCAAGCGCGCATGCCATGGGCAACGAGTGCGACCACCGGCAGCGATATGGTGGAATTAACCAATATAGAATTTAGGCAAGGCATCCATTTTCATATTGATATTCCCTCTATAACGCGCACTGGCTCTCCTACATAACCCGTGCTGGTTTCGAAGTGAACTCCGTGACAAACACCAATTTTCATATTCTGGATATCCTTGTCCGAATAATGATTGCAGAGGCTCATAAATGAGTAAGCGTACGCACCATGAATGATGGCCTTCTTATTTTAGGTTTTGGCGGTCCAACGCCTGGGTGCTGTGGACGACGTTCAAACTGCTCGAAAAATCCAGGTTGTGAAGCCGAGTGCTTCGTATCAGGAATTTTGGGCGACAACCCAGCCCGTGCGACGCGTATTGCGGAAGTCACCAATCACTACCACCATTTTGGTGGTTTTAGTCCGTACAATGAATTGACGCAACAACAGGCTGATAAATTAGGACAGGAATTAAAAAGCCGTGGTCGCGAGCTGACTATTGCATGTGGGTACCGCCACTGGGCACCATGGTCGATTGATGCGTTGCGCTCTCTGCAAGCAGCCGGCTGTAAACGTGTGCTAATGTTAATTATGGCACCGCATCAGTCGTCGGTCAGTTGGGATTGGTATTTAAAACATGCCGCCGAAGCAGCTGAACAATTGGGAGATGCCTGCCCGGCATTAGTTGGTGTTGTTGACCCGTGGTGGAAAGAAACCGGTTATATTACTGGCATTGCGGATGCCGTGCGCGCTGCAACCTCTGATTGGGAACCAGCCCGTTTTGCGGCCGCAACCTTAGTTTTTACTGCACACGCGATACCACAACCAGTTGAAACAACATCGCCTTATCGCAAACAATTTGTCGAAACGGCCGCTGCTGTCGCTGAGCAATTAGGACATGTAGATCACTGCATTGCCTTTCAAAGTCAGCCTGGCGATAGTCGTGTAGCGTGGTCTTCGCCATCCATTGAAGAAGTAATTGAAGCAGCGCATAAAGCAGGAAAGAAAGATGTGATTGTGCAAGCCGCTGGCTTTTTAGTCGATCACACCGAAGTATTATTTGATTTAGATGTCGAGGCAAAAGAAGTCGCAGATAAATTAGGTATTACACTGACGCGCGCGCGCTGTGTGCATGATCATCCGGCTTTTATTGCAATGCTGGCCGATCAAGTCGAAAAAGCTTTTGTGCGCTTGTCTTAAATTACTTTAAAAGCGATTTATTAAAAAATAACCCGACGGATAAACGTCGGGTTATTTTTTTATAAGGAGAATATTTTTTAATAAGCGTAGGTGAGCCCAAACAGCGAATCTTGGCGGATACTCCATTCGTCATAACCAGCACTTGGACTGACCGTATCTTTTTTCTCGGATTCGTAATAAGCACGTAATCCTAATTCTACAGCTAGGTAGCGGGTAATTTGCATGGTGAGACCAGCGGTAATTAAATTTGTGATATGCCCTAAATCGTCGAATTCACTGAACCCCTCATACTGGGCAAAAAAGCGCACGTCGTAATCACCATCACCGCGTTTGAGTAAATGCTCATAACGGAAAAAGGCTTCAATACCGGTTTCAATGTCGCCATCTTTGTCGGCGACACTTGGTCCCCAACGTTGTTGTGCACGCGCACCGATACGAGCTTCGAGCGAATTTTTATCGGGCAAGAAATCTTCATAGCGTTGACCGTAACCACCGCTGACACGACCCGTGGTGGGATCAAATGCATATCCGTACGGATCAGGTCCAGTGAAGACGGTTTCTAAACCCCATCCAAGGTAAATAAAATGCGGTTGAATAATTTCACGGCGATAAACACCATCATAGCGA
>JAHEDF010000193.1:6338-7096 GCA_024641365.1 Planctomycetota bacterium
TGATTTCCAATTAAATTGACCATCATAAGTACCGAGGTACGAGGTCGATGACGAAGTGCCAGAAATAGTCGGATCACGTGACGTTTCGTGGTTCGTGGTGTTTACGTTATTAAAAAACGCACCGAACCGCCCTTTTAGTTCCCAATTGCTAACGGGCTCTGCTGCTGCGTCTGCAGCCCCTGGAACAGCAGGAACAGGATTGGCTCCTTCAGCAGGTGCTGGTGGTTTAACGGTGTCCTCGGCCCAGGCGCTTAGTGGGCATATCATGAGGATGGGAATTATTCGTCGCATGGAATTCCTCGTCTGGGATCTGCCACACCTTTCTGCGGCAGCGTAAGTGAGTCGGCACCTGAGCGTCCTTGCATAAATCGTCAACCCAGAGTGCGCAGAACCCACACATAGATGCCAACTCCAGACATGCACAACATTTACACCCGCCAGATTACTTGTGACAATTCGTCAGGATTTACCGAGATTTTTAGAATAAGATATGTACTGTAACACCTGCCACTCTTTTTACTGGGCGTGGTTTGATTGAGCGGGCTACTAGTACGTACGGTGATCATGTTCGAGTATGTCCGCTTGCCTCGGTCCATGATGCTAGCCAGTATGCCCACCCGTTTCGTCAGCTCCCATTAACGTACTATGTCCGACTCACCAGAAACCCCTCAAGCAAATGACACGACCACACGTCGTATTCGACGTGTGCGCCATGATGCTGATTCGAGTTGGCGACGTCGTGTTGGAAATAGGCGACC
>JAHEDF010000194.1 GCA_024641365.1 Planctomycetota bacterium
ATCAACGGCAGGACCGGGATCCGCCGCCAAGCAGCGAGAAACACTCAGCCCCAACGTTAGAAACAGTACAAGGGCACGCATACAGGACATGGCTTTAGCATGGATGAATCGATGCCTGGGTCCAGTCGTCGACAAGACTGGACTCTGGCTGCCGAACAAGAACATCTCACCATGGCCGAGACCATCCCATGCCCGTCCTGCAAGCGACCAGTGCCGGTAACCACCGAGCAGCGACCCAGTCAGTTTCCATTTTGTGGCGAGCGGTGTCGCGCCCAGGATCTAGGCGCTTGGTTTGCAGGACGTTATGCAATTGCCGGTCAGGAGCTTGATGTGATAGACGAACAACGCGGCGCTCATGGCGTCGATCGAGCTCCGCACGCATGATTGGTCTGCGTATTCTGCATCTCGCGACGTCGTTGGCCGCTGCCAAAGCAGGTGACGTATTAACCACCATGACATGGCTGCAACAAAATGGCCATGAAGTGGCTATTGCCGCTGGCGGCGAAGATGAAATTCCTGGGTTCACGGTTTTGCGTTATAAATCTGGCGCTGCCAGCTGGTGGCTTGGTGGTAAGCGCGCATTAATGGAACAAGTCGAAGAATGGCGTCCCGACATCGTGCATTTACATGGTATTGAAGCATTAGCTGCTGCACGTGCGATTGCGAAATCCTTAGAAGTGCCAATCGTGCTGAGTGTCGATGATGTGTTAGCGCCACAAAAAGGAAAAGAGCTGAATGATCCAGCAATTAGTTGGATTTTGGTGCCAACAGAAGCACATCGTGCACATTATATTGGTCGATTGAAATTAGCACGTGATGGTGTTGCCCAATTACCATTTACATTTCATTACGATACCGTGGTAGCGGCATCTGCCCGAGAAGCGCACGACGCCGATGCACCATCAGTTATCGGCATATTTTTACGTGATGAAATTGATGTAAATCCAATTTTAAAACAATGTGATGAATTAATTGCAACGGGAAAAAAATTTACCTGCCTAGTCGGACATAATGACGACATTGAAAACGACGAATTAGCAGAGCAAATAATTACGGATAAAAATCGGCCGTGGTTATCGGTTAAAAATATGCAAAACACAGGCGAGTTATTACCGCACATTGATATTTTTGTGCAGCCAAACACTGAAAATCGCGTTGCACCACTTATAAAAGCAATGGCCGCTGGACGTCCCGTTATCGCGGCAGCCGATGTCGGTATAGATGAAATTATTCAAAATAATCAAACCGGATTAATTGCCCAAGCTGATGATCCACAGAGCATCGGGAAAGCGATAACCTCATTACTCGACAATACAGACTTATGCCAGGAATTAGCTGTGGCAGGTCAAAAAGATGCACGTGCTCGTTTTGATATTGAAGTAATAGGCGCTGCGTTGTTAGAGTTGTACCGCAACGCTATTAGTGCTATTCATCATCCTGAAAATAAAGGCGAAGGCTCCAAAGCGTATCGCCGACAAATCACCCATTAGTAAAATCCGCAGTCAGGGTCCAGCTCCGGCGTTGCGTGAAGCTCGACATAGCGCTGCTATGCCGTCGCCTCACGCGCCTTGGATCTGAACTCCTTCTGCGAATTTTAAACTACACAGCTATTAATTATTTTAATTATAATGTTTTACTGTTGGTTTTGCTCGACATAGCTTTGCTATGCCATCGACTGGAGCATCGTTGTTAAAAAACTATTAGATGACCCTGTGATTAAAATATTACTGGGCGGGGGCTTGTGGAAGTGCTGCTAATAGCGGTTCCCACGATTCGGGGTTCTGTTTGTTGTTCGTGGGAATTTGGAAGAGTGCGATTGGGGCTTGGCCGCGTGGTTGCCAGGCGGTGGGAAAACTGGGGTCTGAAAATCCTGTAAAAGCAACGGTGACTGGAATTGAAAGCGCACCGGCTAAATGGTGTCCGACGCTGTCATAGCTGACGGCATGACCACAGCAGGCGAGTGCCGCAGCCCAACCGCTAATGGAGCCGTGAAAACGAATAACGTCTTGGTCTGCTAATTGTCCACTTTGTAAAGTTTCAATTTGTAGACCGAGATTTTTTGGACTGTCATCAATATCACATGCTGTCCATCCAATATCATGTAAGAGGGCATCACTATTTGCTAACTCATCAGCACCAAATCCGCGATCTAATAATATCCGCCAACCACGTGCTCGTAATGTTGTTAATATTTTTACTTCAGCCGCTCGCGGTAACGCTTTGGCGGGATTACCACCATGATCTAATTTAATCGCAGCGAGCGGACGTTTTCCAAAAGTATTTCGTAAATGAATTTGCACAGCTTTTGCCGTGGCAGAAAACGCAACTTTGGGAAAGACAACAGGATCTGATGGTAAAGACAAATGCGTTGCTAAAAATTGATCTAATAACAGGGCCAAACTCGTGGTCGGCATTTGTTCAATTTGAGTATTTTCCCACAATAAATACGGCTTGTCATTAATGACAGGCAATAATCCTAATTGATCCAGCCTGGAATCAGGTGCAACGACCATATCAGGAGCTTCTTCCTCTACAGCAGCGCGTACCGTAAGCCAACTTGCTAATCGTTCGCGCAATGGTCCACGGCGTGCGTAACTAATGGGGCGAACCCGTACATGCGGCAAGCCCGCAAATAAACCTGCTAATTTTCCATCACCTAACAACACTAATTCAGCACCAGGATAACGCTGGTTTAATCGCTGTAAGACGACACTGCTTAACAAAATATCGGCGCCAATGGTGACACGGCTGAGCACGACAATACGTTTTGCTTGGTGGGGCAAAGCAGCGGGTGCTGTGCGCAACGTATGATAACGGTCGAGTAAGTGTTGTTCGGAAATTATACCTGCTTGCACAACAGCAGCCATTAATTGCGGTGTGCGTTCGATGACATGCCACACAACGTGCCCAAATACGCGTGCATAAACCGCGCGACCAGCGGGCGTAAAGCTATCATTTAATGGTTCAACTAATCCACCAAATAAAGCTGCTAACCCTGATTTACAAATTTTTTCATCATCGCTATTTGCGGTATCAGCAATAGCGCGCGCGGCTTGTAAAATTGGATGATCAGTGGTGAGGCTGGCGAGATCGGTGGATACCTCTGCCAATGAACGATTGCCAAACCACGTAATAATAGATTCAGCAGCAACCGCAGGATTCAGCATGGCGATGGATGGTGCCAATTACGAAACCATCTCAAGGCCCAACATCATGTTGGTAAAGCGTGCGAGGTTATTTAGGCGGCGCCATACGCTGACTAACAGCTTTTCCACTCGTTGCTGCTTCAATGGCTTTTGCAATACCGTCAACGCGGAATGGTTTACGTAAGTAGCCAAGCGCACCGAGCTGTCTGGCTTGTTCGACATTACGCATATCCGCATCACTTGAAATTATCACGACTGGAATGTTAGCGGTAGCTGTGCTTGCTCGTAAATTGCGTAGCACTTCAAGGCCATCCATTTCCGGCATATGTAAGTCGAGTAAGATGGCGTCGAATTTATTTGTTTTTAATAACTCAAGACAGTCCTTCCCATTACCTGCTTCGGTGATGTCTTTGTGGCCTAATTCACTCAGGGCACTTTTTAGCAAAATGCGAATCGTTTTAGAGTCGTCACAAATGAGCAGACGCATCACTTGTCCTTTCTTAGAGCATACTTAAAGCATAACGCGCCCACCATTTTAGCTGATGAGGCAATTTCAGTAAGTGATCATACACGACTTTTGCTGTTGTCGCCATGCCGAATGACTGCATGTGGAAGTAACAGTTTGGCGACATCCCGTAAACCGGAACATAAGTGCGAAATTTACGTGAACCGTTGCGTAATACGGAGCAAAAGTGAGACGAGTTTATTACTCCAGGTCAAAAAAGACCCGCCACCCCAAATGGTGTCCGTGAATCAACCCACGCGTTAGCGGATAAAGACGAGAATTTGGGGTCACTTTTCTTAATCACTTAGTGCCGATTACAGATCTGTTCATAGGTCAAACCAAAGCGCGCTAAATATTTTTGCAAACGATCGGCATCGTTGGTGGTTTTTCGTTTGGTCCGTGATTGCGCAAATAATTGTCGGCCCGCATCTGATAATGAGCGAGCTTGTCGACACACAGTTATGACATCCGCTAATTGGACGCGATCAAAGCGATCTAAGTAACCAAAGCCCGAACCCAGCAATACTTGTAAATCCACTTCATGACTGTCTTGAACCGGTTGCCATTGACGCTGCAGTCGTTGCTCTTCTTCGCGCACTAATTGTTCATCAATGCGTCCACCTTCGGCTAATGTGGCCAAACGCGTAATTGCAGCACCGAGATCGCGAAAATTAGCACTCCACAAAGATGTGGGAGCATTGGCGAATTGAATAAAACGTGCTCTCGCTTCGGCATTAAAAGTAACGCGCTTTTTTGCTTCTTGTGAAAAACGCTCTAATTCAAAATCAATATTTGGTTCAATATCTTCGCGACGCTGCGCAAGACTTGGCAAATCAAAGGTCCATAAATTAATACGCGCCAACAAATCGTCGCGAAATTTACCAGTATGCACATCGGTAGTCAGATCACGATTGGTGCCCGCAATTAATTGAAAATCGGATAAGACTGGTTTATCCGCACCGACCGGAATAAAAATTTTATCTTCGAGCGCGCGCAATAACATGGCTTGTTCATCCATGCCTAATTCACCAATTTCGTCTAAAAATAACACACCACCATCTGCTCGTTTCAGTAAACCATCGCGATCGCTTAACGCCCCAGTAAATGCACCTTTGCGATGGCCAAATAACGCCGACATGGCTTGGTCACCACGCATCGTCGCACAATTTAATTCAACAAAGGGACCATCAACTAAATTGCGTTGCTTCTTCAGTTCATAAATCCGTCGAGCAAGCACCGTTTTGCCAGCCCCAGTTGGTCCTCCTAATAAAATAGGTGCTCGTGATGTAGCTGCGACTTGCTCAACGCGTTGCACTAAAGCAGAAAATGCCGCATTACGAGTCGGCACACCCGACGTCAGGGCGGTTGTGCCAGCTTGTTTTTCGGCATCAAAACGTGCTGCTAATTTATCATATTTCTTTAAGTCTAAATCAATAATGCTCGTACTACCGGCTGGGCTTTTAATGCCATCATCACCACGTTCACTAGGACTTGTTTGAATTAATCGCGCGGGAAAGTGATGCGACTCAGTCAGTAAAAATAAACAAATCTGGGCAACATGCGTGCCAGTGGTAATATGAATTAAATAATCTTCTTCATCAGTCTTCCATTTATAACCACGCGCAAATCCCCATAACGCGCCATACACATCTTCAAAATCCCAGGCATTACTAAACTCAATATGGCGACTACGTACCTCAGTGGTTGGCGATACCTGTCCAATATCAGCAGCAATTGTTTGCGCTAATTTATCATAGCGCCGTTGGTGCAACATTTCGAAACGACTAATTGCCACATCATTCTGCATGTGCAAACCAATCGTCGGTCGCCAACGATTCCAACGCTTGTGATCGCCACCCGCATCCAACACAGGACCCAGTAAGCCAATAACAACGAGGGGACGAGTCTTACTCATGTACTCGCTTATAAGCGAGTACTATCTATAACAAGAGAAATTTACTAGGGTAGAGTAAGATACTGCTGAGGCCCAAAAAAATAATATAAGTATATTAATAACAGTTATTTATAATTACAATGACAAGTCATTATTTTGTATATTTAAAATTGGCATCTCATGTGCCAATACCAACTAGCGAGACATACCAGGGCGACCCCAGCATCCGCCGGACCCGACGCCTCCATCGTATCCTCGCTTTGGGCACCTTGCCCGCTGGATACTAATACCGGGTTCGACTCCCGGACGACCCGGGGTGTTTGACGACTCTGATCGTTAACGACAACCACGCTTTGTGGATCCTAAGATCTCCGCCTACGTTGCCGACACCCTTGGCCGTTCTTTTTTCTGAGGTTGCTATGACTATCGATCCAAATTTATACGCCGAATATTTGCAAGCGAGCACGATCGTGCAACGTCGTCCGCTGTTACCACATTTGTGGCGTAACTTTAATGTGCCGTCATTTGCAACTGGTTTATTATATCGTGATGGTCGTTTTATTAAACGTTTAGATCCAGGTCGTTACCGTCGTTGGGGCTTTGGGTGGATTTTAAAAACCTTTGATTTACGTCCACGACAAGTGGTGATCGCGGGACAAGAAATCCTAACCAATGATCGAAACCCAGTAAAAGTATCAGCGTTGTTGTCGTTCACGGTCGCAGATCCACTGCGTTTGACGACATCAGCTCAGATGCCGGAACAAGTTATCTATCATGCTGCACAACTCGCTTTGCGTGAAGTTATTTCAAATACCTCGTTGGATGTGTTGTTAGAAAAAACAGCGGATTTAGCACCTCGCCTCGACGTGGCGTTGGCTCCTATTAGTGAACAACTTGGTTATACTGATGTGCACCTTGCTATCCGTGATTTAATGGTGTCGGCAGAATTAAAACGTGCCTTTGCTGCAGTGGTGACTGCGCGACAAGACGGAATGGCAGCTTTGGAACGCGCGCGTGGTGAACACGCAGCTCTGCGATCATTAGCAAATGCAGCGCGATTAATCGCAGAACAACCTGCACTTGCACAATTAAAGGGATTACAGGTTCTTGGTGATGCGTTAGCAAAAGGTGGAACCGTTGTTCTTGGCGAAAATATTTTCCCACTACGTGCACCAATGAAAGGAGGACCACATGCGACCTGATATGCATCACTTACTTGTCGAGCGCGGACATGCAGGCCGCTCGTGGAGTTATAAACGTCCGAAAGGATGGAAGGCACGTTGTCGCTTCAAAAACGATGAAGATGCTGATGAAGATTCTTATCTTGAACCTAAACGCTGGCCTATGTTCAGCGAAAATCTTGCTCCCTTATATCGTTACTTGCATGCTCAGATTGGTCGTCCATGGGGTAAAGTTTACTCTGAAATTCGCGCTCACGTTAATGCAGACACAGCAGTTCAATATCACATCCTTCAACATCTATATGATCAATTAGCTGT
>JAHEDF010000195.1 GCA_024641365.1 Planctomycetota bacterium
TATGGATCCAGGTCGCGTTTGGAAAGGTAAAAAAATGGCTGGTCACTATGGCGATGAGCAAGTGACAATCAAAAATTTAAAGATCGTCAGCATCGACGCAGAGAGCAATCTCGTTGTGATCAAAGGTGCTATCCCTGGCCCTAACGGTGGCCTCGTTGCCATCAAACAGGCGTAAGGGAGGAAAAGGACAGTCATGACACAGATTAAAATATTTAATGCGAGTGGTGCGGAAACCGGCACCGTAGATCTCGATCCAGCGTTGTTGGATAAAACCGTGCGCCGCGCTTTATTAAAAGAAGCATTAATTGCGCATCTTGCCAGCCAACGCCAAGGTACGCACAAAACCAAAAAGCGTGACGAAGTTGCTGGTGGCGGTAAAAAGCCATGGAAGCAAAAAGGTACAGGTCGCGCTCGCGCTGGCTCTACTCGTTCGCCAGTGTGGGTTGGTGGTGGCCATGCTAAAACAGTTGAGCCGCGTAATTACGCCTACCAATTACCTGCAGGTCAACGCCGCGTCGCTTTATTATCCGGTTTACGTTATCGCTTAGAAAAAGGCGGCATCTGCGCAGTTGAAGGTTTAGAATTAGACAAACCAAATACCAAAACAGTTGCCGGCTTTTTGAAGAAAGCAGGTTTCGCTGGAAAAGGTAATTTATTGGTGAGTGAAGGTAGCCAAGCACATCTCTATACGAGTGCGCGCAACATTCCTCGCACCGATGTTTCTGAACGCCGCAATCTTAACGCTGGCACTGTTTTACGTCACGCGAATGTAATTTTTACTCGCGCGGCTTTGGATGCTTTGGTTGGTGAACTCAAAGCGAATAAGAAGGAAAGCGCATGAACCCGTACGATATAGTTCGCCGTCCACGCGTCAGCGAAAAAACAGTCCATCTGCAAAATAAGCTGAGCGCTTACACCTTCGACGTCCATCCGGATGCAAATAAGGTGCAAATTAAACAAGCCATTAAAGCTTTATTTAAAGTCGATGTGAAATCGATTAATACCATGAACTGCCGCGGCAAAGAACGTCGGATGCGCAATAATCGCGTCCCAGGCGCAACCGCTGCTTGGAAAAAAGCTATCGTGCGCATTGCTGATGGCCAAAAGATTGAGGGGGTCTGAGATGGGTTTCCGTAAACTCCATTGTGCAAGCCCAGGAGCGCGTCACGCGACTATTCCTGATTTTAAAGAGCTCACAAAATCAAAACCTGAAAAATCGCTAATTGTCAAAATAAAATATCGCGCTGGTCGCAATAGTGCTGGTCGTATTACGAACTGGCACAAAGGCGATCGTCATCCACGCATGTATCGCATGGTTGATTTTGGTCGTAAGAAATTTGACGTCGAAGGCACGGTTGCCGCAATTGAATACGATCCAAATCGCAACTGCCGCATCGCTCTCGTCCATTATGCTGATGGCGCTAAAGGTTATATTTTAGCTGCTAAAGATTTAAATGTTGGCGCAAAAGTACAAAGTTTCAGTGCTGCTGGTGAGCCTGCTATTGGCAACAGCTTGTTACTCAAACATATCCCACAGGGCCTCAATATTCACAACGTTGAATTGCAACCTGGTCGTGGCGGACAATTTGCTCGCTCAGCCGGTGCTTATGCACGATTGATGGCGATTGATGGCGATACCGCTATTATTTCTCTGCCATCTGGTGAATTACGTCGCGTACCTGCAGCTGGCCGTGCTACCATTGGTGAAGTTGGCAATTCAGAAGCCAATACCCGTAAAATAGGTAAAGCTGGTCGCAACCGCTGGCTGGGTATTCGTCCAACCGTGCGCGGTAATGCCATGAACCCAATCGCCCATCCATTAGGTGGTGGTGAAGGTCACAGTAACGGCGGCCGTCAACACTGTACGCCATGGGGCGTGCTCGAGGGCACCAAGACCCGTAAACGTAAAAACCGTAATAATGTCTTCATCATCCGTCGTCGCGACGGTAAGACCCTGACCGCGGAGAAAAAATAAACCATGAGCCGCAGTTCACGCAAAGGTCCCTATGTGGACATCAAGCTTCTCGGAAAAGTCGAAAAGCAAAAACAAGATAACCAGCGTACCCCAATTAAAACCTGGGCACGTGCATGCACCGTGGTGCCCGATTTTATCGGACACACCTTCTCGGTGCATAACGGCAAAAGTTTCACCCAAGTATTTATTACCGACAATATGGTTGGCCATAAATTAGGTGAATTTTCGGTTACCCGTAAATTCTCGGGTCACGGCAACGATAAGAAATAAGGACAGGCACTAAAATGAGCACTATCCAATTCACCGCCGTTGGCCGCAATGCCCGCATCAGCCCAACCAAGGTGCGCCCATCGGCGAACCTGATCAAAGGCCGTCGCGTGGAAGATGCGATCAACATTCTTCGTTTCCAAGATCGTCGCGGATCAGTTGTATTACGTAAGGTGCTGGAAAGCGCCGTTGCAAATGCAGCAAACGTGGGCGGCATCGACCCAATGGATTTATCCGTTGTTGATGCGCGCGTGGATTCGGGTTTCACCATTAAGCGTTACCGCCCGGCCTCACGTGGTCGTAGTTCGGCTCGTAACAAACAATGCAGTCACGTCACCGTTGCTGTAGCGAAGATCTGAGAAGGACGACACCATGGGCCATAAGATTAATCCACTTGGTTTCCGCATCGGCGTCACCGAACCACATCGTTCGGTTTGGTTTGCCAAAGGAAAACGCTACAGCCAATTAGTGGTGCAGGATTATAAAATCCGCCAACATTTAAAAGATCGCTTTGCATCTGCTGCGATCGAAAAAATAATTATCGAACGCAAAACTGACCGCATGACCATCACCATGCATGCCGGTCGTCCTGGTGTTATTATTGGTAAACGCGGTTCAGAAATTGAAGCGTTGACCAAGCACATGGAAAAGATCGCTGGTCAAAACGTCAAAGTAAATATTCAAGAAGTGCGCAAGCCAGATACCTGCGCACAATTGGTCGCAGAAAATGTTGCTGAGCAATTAGCCCGCCGCGGTTCATTCCGTCGTGCGATGAAACGCGCCGTAGAAAATGCGATGCGCGAAGGTGCAAAAGGCTGCAATGTAAAAATTAGTGGTCGTTTAGGCGGCGCTGAAATTGCTCGTGTTGAAAATGACATGCAAGGCAGCGTTCCGCTCAACAGTCTCAACACCAGAATCGATTACGGTTATGCTGTAGCGAAAACTGGTTATGGCATCATTGGTGTGCGCGTGTGGGTAAACCACGGCAAGTACGCTGATTTGAATAAGGAAGGGTAATTATATGCCTTTGATCCCAGCTCGCGTCAAACGCCGCAAACCACATACCCGTGGTTACCGCTTAGATCATACCGCAACGCGCTGCAATAAAGTCGCGTTTGGCGACTACGGCATTCAAGTTTTGGAATCGGGCAAAATTACTGCTCGTCAAATTGAAGCCGCTCGTGTTGCTGCTGGTCACTACTTAGGCCGCGTTGGTAAAATGTGGCTGCGTATTTTTCCGCACACGCCAGTGACAAAGCATCCTGCTGAATCACGCATGGGTTCGGGTAAAGGTGAAGTCGATTACTGGATGCAGCACGTTGATGCTGGCACCGTAATTTTTGAATTTGCCGGTATTACCCCGGATCAAGCTCGTGAAACATTGCGTCGTCAGGCATTTAAATTGCCGATGAAAACGCGCATGATTACGCGTGACGATAAAGCATAATATTAATTAGCATTTATATAAAGAATACGGAACGAATCATGAAAAAATCAGCAAAAGCGGAATTGCGCGATAAATCGCTCGACGACCTCAAGGCCTTAGTCAAAGAAGCGCGCGACGGTTTAATGAATAATCGTTTTGCAAAAGCGGTTGAAGGCAAAGCCATCACTATCAAGCAACGCGAACAACGCCGCCAGGTTGCACGTTTGGAAACCATGATTGCCGAAAAGACCGCCGCTAAGGCAGGAGCTAAATAATGAATACCGCCGCCGTAGCCCCAGCAGCAGCAACCCGTGGAAATCGTAAGCGCGTTATTGGCGTCGTGGTCAGTGACAAAATGTCAAAAACCCGCGTTGTCGAAGTAACGGAACATTACCGTCATCCGATGTATGGTAAGTACCTCAAGCGCTCACAAAAATTTCATATTCATGATGAAACCAATGACAGTAAAATGGGCGACAAAGTGCAAATTATTGAAACCCGTCCACTCTCGAAAACAAAACGTTGGCGCTTAATGAAAGTGCTCGAACGCGCTGTCTAATTTTTATTCACGTAATTAATTTCACTCTTCACCGTAAGCGAAAGCAGCTTTTATGATTCAGATGCAGACCTACCTGGATGTGGCCGACAATAGCGGCGCCAAAAAGGCCATGTGCATCAAGGTGCTCGGCGGCAGTCACCGTCGTTATGCCCATGTCGGCGACGTCATCGTCGTTGCCATTAAAAAGGCCATTCCTAATTCAGAAGTAAAACAAAAAGCTATCACCAAAGCTGTAATCGTGCGCACAGCTGCGACGATTCGCCGTGAAGATGGCAGCACCGTTCGCTTCGATAACAACGCCGTGGTGTTGCTGGATAAAGATGAAAATCCAGTTGGCACTCGTGTGTTCGGACCAGTCGCTCGTGAACTGCGCGGTAAGAAATTTATGAAGATTGTTTCGCTCGCACCGGAAGTGGTCTGAGTCAACGATATACACTTTTAATATAAACGGATCTTAGTCATGCCTAGTAAAGTGAAGCTTCCCAAGCCAGAAAAACAGCTCAAATGCCATGTGCGCACCGGCGATCAAGTCATTGTGATCAGTGGCGCAAACAAGGGCAAAAAAGGCACCGTCATTAAAGTTTTCACCCAAGATCAACGTGCGTTGATTGAAGGCGATGCTGCCGTGTACGACACGAAGCATGTTAAAGCAAATCCACAAGCAGGCATCGAAGGGGGGCGCGTTCAGCGCTTACGCCCAATGCATGTTAGTAAACTAGCTTTGATTGATCCAACCACCGGAAAAGCAGCAACGCGCGTAAAACATGAACGCAGTGCTGACGGTGTTATTCGCGTAGCGAGAAAATCGGGCCACCGTTTTCCAGCAACGAGTAAATAACTTTTTTCATAGTAAACACACCGCGACATAAACAGCAGACAGCGTAAACGAGAAACTTAGCCATGACCACCGCAACAGTGCAGAAGCCAATTCGCCAACAGTACAAAGATGTACTGCCAGAAATCCTCAAGCAACACGGCATCAAGAATAAACTTGCTGGCCCAACCATTGATAAAATTTCTTTAAATATGGGTGTTGGTCGTGCGATTGCGAACGGCGAAATATTAAACATCGTTACTGAACATTTGACGTTATTGGCTGGTCAAAAAGCGACCGTTACCAAAGCGAAAAAAGCAGTTGCGAATTTTCGTTCACGTATTGGTGTCAAAATTGGTTGCCGCGTCACCTTACGCGGTGAACGTATGTGGACCTTTTTAGATAAGCTGATCAACCTTGCTATTCCACGTATCAAAGACTTCCGTGGTATTAGCCCAAAAGGCTTTGATGGTCGCGGTAATTATAACATGGGCTTGCGTGAACAAGCGCTCTTCCACGAAGTAACCCTCGATAAATTAGAACACAATCAAGGTTTAAATATTACAATTTGCATCAAAAATAGCACTGATGCCATTAGCTTCGATTTACTCAAAGCGATGGGCATGCCTTTCCGCGAAACCCAAGCCAAGAAATAAGAACGAGTACACCATGGCAAAGAAAAGTCTGATCGCAAAAAACCTGCAACGTCAAGCGCTGGTAGATAAATACAGAGAACAACGCGCTGAATTACGTGCTCGCAGCAAAGACTTAAAGCTGACGTTGGAAGAACGCATGGAAGCACGCGCTGCATTAAGTTTGTTGCCCAGCAATAGTGCTGCGACCAAGGTGCACAATCGTTGCCAATTAACTGGCCGTACACACGGTTATCTTCGAAAATTTGGCGTGTGCCGTAACGCTTTGCGTTTACTGGCCCACCAAGGCGATTTACCAGGCGTCACCAAAGCTTCTTGGTAATAACACTTTAATTAACCATTCTCCGTTAATCGGACTTCTTTAAATCGGATAAGCATATGAGCTGCACTGATCCCATCGCCGACATGTTGACCGTCATTCGCAACGGCATTCAAGCCAACAAAGCGTCTGTCACCGTGCCGCATTCCGTCATCAAAACTGGTATCTGCCAAGTTTTAAAAGATGAAGGCTACATTAATGTTTTTGACGTGCTCGACACCAAGCCAGCGCGCACCATAAAAATTAGCCTTAAATATGGCTCACGTGGCGAATCGGTAATTCAAGAACTTAAACGCATATCGACTTCAGGTCGTCGCTCTTATGCGGGATCTAAAGGCATTAAGCCAATTATTCGTGGTTATGGTATCACCATTTTGACCACATCGCGCGGAGTGATGTCCGACCGCAACTGCCGTAAGCAGAAACTCGGCGGCGAAGTTATTTGTACTGTGAAGTAAACAGCCAAATAAATAGCCAATTCACTTTCCATCACTTTCGCAGCACTACTTTTCTTAATCACAGACAGAAAACGATTAAGAGTTTTTCAGGAGTTACCATGAGCCGTATCGGTAAAGCGCCAGTCGAATTGCCAAAAGGCATCGAAATTAAGGTCAATGGCCAAGAAGTTACCTGCAAGGGGCCAAAAGGTTCCTTGAACTTACAATTAATGACAGGCATTTCTGCCAAAGTTGAAGGCAGTACCTTGGTCTTGGCGCGTAATGCCGACACCAAATTGCTGCGCTCTATGCATGGCACCAGTCGCGCCTTAGTCAGCAACATGGTTGAAGGGGTGTCAAAAGGATTTAGCAAGCGCCTCGAAATCGTTGGTGTTGGTTACAAAGCGCAGCTCAAAGGTAAAAAATTAGCCCTCGACGTTGGTTTTGCGAACACCATCGAAGTTGAAATCCCAGAAGGCATCGATGTGAAAGTGCCGGACCCTAACCACGTTGAAGTCAGTGGCATGAACAAACAAATGGTTGGTCAAGTTGCTGCCGATATTCGTCGCGCACGCAAACCAGAGCC
>JAHEDF010000196.1 GCA_024641365.1 Planctomycetota bacterium
TGGTTGGTTGCGATGAGCGCCAATCCATGAAGGTCACGCAAGACAAACGAGGCCATGCTTACGTCCCAGAAGGTGCTGGTTCTGGTAGCCCGCTCAATAATCAGCGCGTAGCTGCTCAAGGTGAAATTTACATCACTACTGGTGCTAAAGACACGCTGACCGGCATCGCAAAAAAATATAATACCACCATTGAATGGCTCATTAAACGTAATGACTTAAAAGATGGTCTGCCTGCACCTGGCACGAACTTGATTGTGCCGGATCCAAACCTCAAACGGTAAATTTCGTGCTTCCTGCACGGATACTGCTGGCAACCGGCAATAAAAAAAAATTAAAAGAATTACAAGAAATCCTGACTCCGGTCGGGATTTCTGTCGTTACGCCGCATGATGTTAATTATGATCCCGATGTAGAAGAAACGGGAACGACTTTTGAAGCAAACGCGAAATTAAAAGCAGAAGCCGGATTACAGGCAACTGGTATGTGGACGATTGCTGATGATTCAGGCATAGAAGCACGCGCTCTTAATTGGCGCCCAGGCGTTTATAGTGCTCGCTACGCTGGTGAACCCTGTGATGATGAAGCCAATAATCAAAAATTAATTACGGAATTAGCGCCGCATACAGATAAGTATGTCCAATATCGTTGTGTTATTGCTTTAGCACGACCAGGGCAGGAAACAATAACTTGGTCTGGTGTTTTTTCCGGCGAACACACAGCGCATCGGACGGGTTCAGGTGGGTTTGGTTATGACCCGTATGTTTTTATTCCTGAATTAAATAAAACGGTAGCGGAATTATCAGATGCCGAAAAACATGCACGCAGTCATAGAGGACAGGCATTAAGACAGTTTATTGAGTGGCTTTCCCAAGATTCGACAAATCAGCCATCAGCAAGCCAATCGGTCTAATGTTCAAAGGAATAGTCACGTGGCAAACCGACGCTTTGGTCTAGTAGCGGGACCGCTCACGATGTGGATCCCATAAATGCGTACTCGCACACGCTTATTAATTGGTTTTGTAGTGGTTAACATGGTTTTAAGCATCGTGATGGGCTTCGTCGCGTGGAGTTGGCTGGATCAATCTATGCGTGCCCAAGCGGAAGAATCAGCACGTTCAGTAGGGCGTGTTTTAGCACAGGGTGGCTTCCCGCTAACCGAAGAAGTTATGGGGAAAATGCGTGATTTAACTGGTTATCAGTTTCGGGTTTTACCGGCTAAAGAGTCATTACGTCCTGGGACAGTGCAGGTGGCAGAAGCAGGAAAAGTAGTCGAGATTAATTACCAAACGGACAACTATTTAAAAACCTCTCGAGCGATATTTTTTGGCACCTTGGCCATGATTATTTTTGGTACGCTAGCATTTTGGTTTGTGGCATGGCGACTTGCGTTACATGTGGCTCGACCGATTGAACAGTTAGCAGGATCAGCTCGTGTCATTGGGAGTGGCAATTTGGAGCAGATGGTTCCGCAAGTAGGCAGCGGAGAATTACAACAATTAGCCACAGAATTAGAACAGATGCGTTGTCGTTTACGAGATTTAGATGCACAACATCGACAAGATGAACGCTTAGCAACGCTTGGAACTTTCACAGCCACGATTGCTCATGAAGTTCGTAATCCCATTTCAGCCGTTCGCTTGACCGTACAAATGTTAGCACGCCGACTCACTACCGACGGCAAGGATCCAGCGACGGATATTATTATCGAAGAATTAGATCGTCTCGACCTTATTATCGATGAATTATTGGCATTTTCTAAAGGCATGACCGTAACGGTTGCTCCCTGTGCGCTGCGGCGTGTTGTCGACGACACCGTGCGACTTTTTCGTCGGCAGGCGGATCATGCTGGTGTTCAAGTCGACGTGACTGGTGAGGCGCAGGTTATTGCTGACGCCGCTCGTTTACGGCAATTAATTATGAATGTTTTATTAAATGCCATTCAAGCGGTACAAAGTCATGATACCGGTGCAGAGGATGGCAGAGTAGTAATTTCCATAACCGCAGATGGATTCTCAATTGAAGATAATGGACCTGGAATTTCGCCACACATATTACCAACTTTATTTGAACCATTTACAACCGAGAAATCTTCTGGCACAGGACTCGGTTTACATTTAGCAAAAGCGATTGCGGTAGCACATGGTGCGCAACTCACCGTTGATCATGATTTTAAAAACGGCGCTCGATTTGTGTTGAGTGGATTGCAATCAAGCGCGGGATAATTGCAAGTAAGTAATAATTTAATGACACAAAAAAAGCCGTTGCGATTTTTTATCGCAACGGCGTGAATTTATTAATTAATATATAATTTAAAATGGTGGCTCATCTAATCCAATGGTGGTTTTACCAGCATTTTTTGCTGTCATTGGTGAGGCCGCGGCCATGGCAGCAGGTTCGTTGTGATCAGCTGATTGCCCTTTGCCGCGCGGGGCGCCTAAAAATTGCACATTCTCGACCACAACTTTTAGACGGTTGCGCTTTTGGCCTTCTTTGTCTTGCCAGCTATCTAACCGTAAGCGCCCTTCACAGTAGGCGGCGCTTCCCTTATTTAAATATTGCCCGATTAATTCGGCGGTGCGGCCCCAAGCTTCACACTCAACAAAGGTGCTCTCTTCTTTGATTTCACCATCCGCACCTTTGTAACGGCGATTGATGGCGAGACTAAAATTGGTGACGACTTTTTCGCCAGACAGGGAGCGAACTTCTGGATCGCGAGTCAGGTGGCCAGCCAAAACAACGGTATTGAGATTGAGGGACATGGGCGGATCTCCGTTTGGGTTAGAACGGACCCTATGCAAGACAACCGCTCAAGCAAGGACTATTTGGACCCATTAGCTAAAACGTAGAAAAGAGGCGGATTTAGACCTCAAATTGTAACGCTTCCGACAACGTTGGGTAACGCCATCGATGCCCCATGGCCAAAAGGCGAGCTGGGACTATTCGTGCTCCCTGTAGCAATAAAGTGGTCCCCATTTCACCAAACAGCAGTTTCACCACAAACGCAGGTAATGGAGCAAAGGTTGGCCGATGCGTGGCTTGTCCGAGTGTGCGAGCAAAATCAATTTGCCGGACAACTTCAGGTGCGACCGCGTTAATATGGCCATGCATATCATCGTCATAGAGCGCACGATGAAAAATATCGATGAGGTCATCACGATGAATCCAACTTTGCCATTGTTGCCCACTGCCAATTGGGCCGCCTGCACCACAACGAAAAGCAGGTAACATTTTTTTCAGTGCGCCTCCGGCGCTTGCAACAACCATACCGGTGCGCACATGTACGACACGAATACCAGCTTGCCGCGCTGGTTCTGCAGCAGATTCCCATTCTCGGCATACATCTGCAAGAAAATCTTCGCCTACTAATGCCGATTCATCACGCGCACGATCATCGGTATGTGTTCCATAATAACCAATTCCAGATGCGATTATCAGTACGCGTGGTGGTTTCTGTAATTTCGCAAGCGTATGAGCAAGCAGTGCCGTACTTTTTACGCGACTATCGCGAATGCGTTCTTTTGCTGATTTAGTCCAACGTTGCGCAACATTTTCTCCGGCTAAGTGAATAACGGCATCACAGGGAGCGAGTAATTCTTGTGATAACTGTCCATTTTTTAAGTCCCATGGGATGTCGGCGTTTTTACGCCCCACCGTGCGAACGGTATGCCCACCAGTTGTGAAAAATGGAATTAATGCCGAACCAATAAATCCGCTGCCTCCTGTAACGGCAATCGTAGTAGGCGGGAGCTGTGCCGCTTTATGTCGTTCAAGATCCCAGGTTGTGCGGTGATGCCGAAAGGCAAATAATCGTGTAATTTCGTTGCTAATTCTTTTTTGGAAAACAGCAGTTGCGAGGCCGTGTTTATAGGAGATGCGGTCGGTTAATTGGCAGGCCCCGTTATTCTCAATGAAAATATGTTGATGCCTCCATGCAGAAAAAGGCCCGCTTTTCTGGGTGTCTGTAAACGATTCATTAAGCTTATAATTTTCATGTTCCGCTACCCATTTAAAGGGCAAGCCGCTCTGGGAAAATGTAACAATGCCACCATTTTGTATAATGCTGGTGCATCCAGGTGCTGGAGTTGATGCATGGATAATTTTTTTCCATGGCGGCATTAAACGTTGCAACGCACCAGATCGTGCATGCCAAGCAAATGCTTCATCTACAGGGACAGGTAATGTTACCTGAAATTCGACATCAGGCATGTGATAATTATGGTTCCCAACGTAGCCCAGTTGCTTGATCGCCACCAATGATGTAGAGCAAGCCATTCGGATTAAGTGCTAAATATATCATGCGTCGCATATTAAAATCAGTGCCTTTGAATGACGTTATAAGCGGAGCACCTGAAGCAGTGCTATCAAACACTTGCAAATCTCCGCGTTTATAATCAAGCACATATAAGCGCCCACGCTGATCACAGCCCATGCCGGTGATGCGTGTAAAAAAGCCACTCTCTTTTCCGCCAATATTACGCACATGACGAATTTGTTTGGTGTCATAATCAACTAAAAATTGTTTTATGCTGAGTGATTCTTCATCGAAAATAAATATTTGGGCACCATCCGGGCTAATGCAAAACGAACGAGGAATACGCAACATGTCATTTTTATCGCCACGTTCATAGCGGCCGACATTCATTAAAAAGGAGCCGTCTGCATTAAATATGGCAACGTGATAATTACCCGTATCTAAAACAAATGTGCGACCATTATTATCAATCGCTAAACCAGCCACTGCTTTAAATTTGCCATCAACCGATCCTTCGCCTCCAAAAATAACATGATTTTCGCCAGATAAATCTAGGCGCGTTACTTTATAATTATCTTCATCATAAACAGCAACCGCAGCGCCAAGTGGATGTGCAGCAATAAAGGTCGGTGAGTCAAATTTAATTTTTAATTCCTTAGCTGGAATCATAGGGCGTGTCCGCCAACCATCAGAATCTAAAGTAACAATGCGATTGTTATCACGGTTGAGTCCATAGATATTTCCTAATGCGTCAGCCGCATAGGCGCGCCACGTCCAGGTGCGCGCATGACGTAACGCAACTGCATCAAGTCCTACATGTCGTGCGATCATTTCTCGGTCAGGATAGGTGACATATATTTCACCGGTATCATCGCATGCTATACCAGCGGCACTACCCAACGAATCATCTGGAAGTTTTGAAGCGGCTGGTTGAATAACGCGTATGACATCTCCGCGTTTATCAAAGCCACGAATCATGCCATTTTGCATCAGCACATAGACAATTTGCTGATGATAGGTCATATCGACGGGGCGATCACTGCTGTCTAATTTCCAGGTAGCGACGACTTGGTCTTTATCAAAAACGGAAATATTTTTTGCATCAACATCAAGCGCATAAACCAAGGTACCATCCGTGGCTAATTTTGTTAATAATTGGAAGCCAGTCGCGCCTGGCGTGGTGCGTGCCAACATGGCAGTACGCTCGCCTGCTAAATTATACACGAGAATACCACCAGCTTTTTGATCAGCGACATACCAGGAATTATTTGGTCCTGTGATAACATCGGTGGGACGTGAAAGTCCTTTAATCGTCTGATGCGGCGTACCGTCTCGATTATAAACCAATAGGGATAAATTTTCGCGATCCAAAATTGCAATGTGTTGCGCTTGTAAGGCGAGCGCAGCAGGCTCTTCGGGTTTGGGATTTAATAGAACCCGACTACTTTTAAACCAGCTGGCATCCATGCGATTAATCGCGGATTCCTGCACATCAACCATCCACCATGAGCCATCGCTATCACGGTGTAAATCTTGTAATCGTCGTTCATCATGAAATGTGGCGCGCGCAAAAGGTGCTAATTTTGTCACATGTGATAATGGCGCATCGGTAGCTCGTAATGGAATTGATAACACACGTTGGTTACCAACGGCCGCAACATGTAAAATGGTTTCGCCGGGTGTTGCTGGGGCAGTCCAAAAGTTTTCTGGTGTGGTAGTTGAACGCGCAGTTAAACGGCCGCTTGTTTCTCCTGGGCCGGTCATCCACCATAAAAATGTTTTGCCTGCTAATAATTCATCTCCAGCAGGAATACTTACTTTAATGGTGGTTTCGATAGCTGTACTAAAACCAATTGGTGGTGGTGTTGGTTTTTCAATTGGAGGAGTTGGTTTCGGAGTTGGTTTCGGATTTATAATTGGTTTATCAGGCGCTGGTTCTGGAGTTATTTTCGCAATCAAAGGATCTGTCGGCTTTGTTTCAAATGGCGTTGCTGGCTCTATGGGTTTTGGTGGAGTAACGGCGACAACCGGTGGCGTTGGATTGGGTGGTGTCACAGCAGTCGGGGCTGTAATGGGTGTCGTATTATTGCTATCCGGTTTAATTGGGTCTTTAGGAGTTGTCGGTACTGTTACTGCGATGGGCTCAGTTGGTGCAATTGGCGGTACAACCGGATCGGGCACCGTATTCGTGGTGACCGCCGGTATCTTTGGCGGTGTTGTTGATGGAGGAATTACATCCGCTGGGCTAGTGATTGGAGGAGTTTCTATTTTTGGCTGAATTACCACCGGCGTTTCTATTTTTGGATCGACAATGGGCTCAGTAACTGGTGGCACCACCGCGGCTGCGGGAATAAATGGATCGGGTGTTGTCGTTATAGGTGATGTCGGATTTGTATTATTTTGCGCAGCTGGCTCGCCATCACTTGGCACAACAACGGGTGGAGTTGTTCCCGAATTTACCGATGGAGGTTTTGTCGTAATGACGTCGGCATCAGCAATGATTGTTGTTTTGTCGCCGTTCTTGCCAGAACTTAAAATAATGGCGACGCCAACTATTACAGCGGCAATAATGACAGCAGCGGCAATGGTCAGGCGCTGCTTATTCGAATCGGCTGCGACTGGCTGACCTTTCTTTTTGCGAATTGTTGGCGATAAAACTGCTAATGGTTTTTCACCACGTTGAATACGTAATAAATCTTCTAAGAGATCAGCGGCTTTTAGATAACGATCATCAGGATTTTTTTCTAAGCATTTCATAACCACGGATTGAAAGGGTTCGGTTA
>JAHEDF010000197.1 GCA_024641365.1 Planctomycetota bacterium
TAGTGAGACCACCTCGCCCAGCTTTAAGACGTTAATTTATTTCGAATCAGTCGTCCCTGCGTTAAAAAATATATTACTCAAACGATAAGAGAAAACTGCTATGCATGGGAATCTGATCCGAATAAAACTTTTGGCTGCAGTTATTTTCTCAATGGTGTTGTTCACTGTCCCTATTCAGGCAGCTGATCGCTTACCGGACAAGCAGACCATAACTGAAGCGTACGTTTACTTGCTTGGGCGCGCCATCGTCATCAGGCAGGAACTGACCGATCTCAAGGAAGCCGGCGTCGCATACAATTCGATTAAATATAACCCGGTCGGTTCGGCGGATTTCGTCAACCCGAACCTCGACGTTGCCTATATGGAAGCGTGGATAGCAGTCGACGACACCACGCCGGTGGTACTTGAGGTGCCGCAGATAAATGGGCGCTATTATACGGCCCAGATCCTCGACGAGTGGGGCGAAGTGATCACCAATATTAATGAGCGTAATTACCCATTACATCCGCACGGAAAATTCGCCTTTGTCATGCCCGGCTCCACGGTGAGCGTGCCTGCAGATGCGGTCCGCATTGAGCTGCATTCACGTAAAGCAAAAATGCTAGCACGCGTAGAATTGAAAACGGATAAAGACGGTGCCGTTGCACTGCAAAAGCAGTTTAAACTCACAGCACTCGGTAATCCTGCGATTGCCCAGGTAGCGCCAATGGCAAACTTTGGAAATAAAGAATTAATCGGGGTTGAAATTTTTGACCATGTCGAAGCAGTACTTGCCAGTGCATTGGATATATCCCCAATTGCTGCACAGATGCAAACGACGGTGCGCGATATTGCAAAGTTAGCGCAAGATCCAGTTCAACGCAAAACGTTGGATGCACTCATTAAATCTGACGTGGTGCCACAATTTTTACAATTCGCTGTCACAAAGTCTGGCGCCTTCAAAAATAATTGGCTTGCGACTTTAGGTACTGGTAATTACGGAAACAATTACTGGATACGTAGCTCGGCAAACTTGGTGGGTCTGTGGGCTAATACCAATGACGAAGTAATTTATTTCGTTGCAACACAGGACGCCGATGGTGAACCACTTAATGGTGCTCATGATTATGTCATCGAATTTTCCGCTGAGAATCGTCCCGACGCAGTAGTGGATGCTTACTGGTCAGTCATTCTCGTAGATGTTCCAGACTATCGTGTGGTGCCAAACCCATTAAATCGATTTAACCTCAACAGCCACTCGCCGCTAAAAAGTGAGGCTGACGGGTCACTGAAAATTCTTCTCGCCAGCAAGCTCAACTCATCAGTGCCGGAGTCAAACTGGCTGCCTTCCGCAAGCGGCAAAGGTTTCTCACTGACGTTGCGAACCTATGTCCCAAAGGATTTAGTGAAACGCGGCGAATGGTTTCCGCCAACAATTAAACGCATCAAGCAAACTGAAAAATCTCCTGACGCCAAATTCAAGGCAGTAGTCCCGTCATCCATCCTCACTCCCGACAAGGTCCAGACGGAACTTCTCGGTGAACTGCAATTTTTCGACGGCATGCCGGACAAGACTACAGTTTCAAAGACTTATGACTTCATCGACGTGGCACGTGGGGCGGAGGCATTCCTGAATGGCATCCCAGCGGCCTCTGTCTACGCGATTTTAGAAGGCTTCAAAGAAGCCGGCATGAAGCCCGGCGACATGGCTATCACTGAAGAATTAATGGATGCGCGTTCACTTTATCTCACGCCGAATTCTACGACCCCGTATTGCATGCTTGAGTTGAACGTCAAAGAAGGCCCGATGGTGATGGAAGTGCCGCCAGGGGTGCTAGGTCCTGTTGGTGATGCATTTTTTCGTTGGGTCACGGATGTCGGCGTGACAGGACCCGACAAAGGCGAAGGCGGCAAATACCTTTTCGTCCATTCGTCCTATCAAGGCGACATTCCCCCCGGCTATTTCGTGGTGAAGGTGGCGACCTATCGTAACCCTGCTTTCTTCCGCATCTTTGTTGAGAATGGTGATATCGCAGGCGCAGTTCGCGGTGTGAAGGAGCGATTCCGATTGTATCCACTAGCGCAATCAAAGAACCCGCCAGCACAGAAATTCCACAACGTGTCTGGCATGACCATTAATACAGTGCACGCCAATGATTTTAAATTTTACGAAGAGATGAACGCCGTTATCCAGTACGAACCAGCGGACGCCTTCAACGCTGAATTGCTGGGCTTGTTCGCAGCGATTGGAATTAAAAAAGGACGTCCGTTTGCTCCTGATGCACGAATGAAAAAACTGCTGACTGAGGCAATAGCCATTGGCAATGCCACCGCCCGTTCTATTTGCTTCGCGCCTCGTTCGCAGAGCACCTACTACTATCCAGACCGCCAGTGGTATGCCAGTTTCGCTGGCACGTATGACTTCATGGATGGCGGGGCAATGAGTTTAGATAATCGAGTCTTGTGGCATTACATCGCCACTGGCGTGACGCCGGCCATGGCCACGCCCAAAGTCGGGACGGGCTCAGTCTATCCGATGACCGTCCGTGATTCGGACGGAAATTATCTCGATGGCGGCAAGACCTATTCCGTAACCTTGCCCAGCCCAATTCCTGCCAAGGCCTTCTGGTCTTTCATGGCCTACTCCGGACAGCATCGTTCAATTCTGGAAACCGACCAAAAACTAGGTGGGCTCGATAGTCTCAATCCGAAGGTCGCGCCCAACGCAGATGAATCTTACACAATCTGGTTCGGACCAAAGGCGCCGACGGGTCATGAGAACAACTGGGTCCAGACTATGCCCGGAAAAAGCTACTTTGTATTTATGCGCCTGTACGGACCGCTGGAATCGTGGTTCGACAAGAGCTGGAAACCGGGTGATTTCATACGCGAAAAATAGTACCAGTTAGCAACATATTCTTATGAATGATGCTGTGCACATTAATTAGAGCTCATCACAAATGTGTTATCATTAAAATGCGCATACAGGCCAGATAAAAAAATTAATGGCTTATTAATTACAGCTTTGGTAATCGTCGGCTTAATTCATATGTCAGAGTGGCTGCGTGAATTTTGCCACACCACAGGATATACCCCACAATTTACCGTGGCATCAGTCCTGTAATTTACTAATGCGCTTTTGCAGGGAAATTGGTATAAAATTATACTTCAGATTTCATCTAATCTAATGCCGAAACTTAATATTCTTCCGTTTCTCAAAATCATTATTGAGATTGGTATTCAGCGGATGATCGTGAGGTAAATCTGGGTATTTCCGGTTGTCTGAGCCGCATCCAGCAAAAAATACCATTAAAAACCCGCACACTAACAACCACATAACGGTGCGATTAATAACAATATGATTACGACAGAAATAGGCCGAAGTCGTTTTTAACGTTGAGCCCATCAATGTATTGTCCATGAATCATCTCCTTTTTTTACGGAGTCTTACTTCGCCCACACGAACCAATAGACAGCCATGAGCAATGGAATGGCAATTAAATTTAATAATGCACCCCATTTAATCATGGTGCTTACGCGAAATTCATTGCTGGCAAAAGCGATTGCGAGCGGGGGTGAACCCATGGGTAACATAAATGCGAGACCAGCTGATAAGGCCACTGTTAATGTGAGTAGCAACGGATCTATGCCGATAATCGGTGCTAAGCCGATCATCAGTGGCACTAATACACCGACTACCGCAGCATTGCTAATTGCTTCAGTTAATATTTTCGCGAGTAGCGCAATTAAACCGATCGCAATTAATGGGTGATGGCCTAAATACGGAACGATGACATGCGCAGCTTTAACGTGGGCGTGGGATTCTTCTAGGGCTTTTGCGAGTGCTAGTGCTGCGCCGTAGAGTAATAATAAATCCCATGGCACATGTTTGGTTAAATCTTTCCATCTCACTAATCCGCTGCCTAATAAAATTGCCGCAACAGCGAGCGCAACAACCGCAATTTGTTTATAGCCCGCTAATGCCCATCCTAAAATAGCGACAATTAATAATCCCGTAACAGCGATTTGTTGAGGGCCGAAGCGACCAAGGGTGCGTCGACGTTCTGCTAAGGCAGCGCGCGCTTCGGCAATCGTTTTAATATCAACAGGGAAGGCGTATTCTAATAATAAGCAGGCAATAATGCCTAAGGGCACAGCGACGGGGAGGCTATACCACATTAATTCAAAAAATCCCGGTGCTTCAATACCAGCTTGAGTTAAGAAACCCATTGCTAACGGATTACGACCACCACCTAAATAGGTGACGATGCCGCCGATGGTGGCTCCCCAAGCGAGGGCAAAGAAAAGTCCCGTAACATAGGTGCTGCTGCCAGGTTTTTTACCAAGTGCTTCACGAATACGGCAGGCTAAGGGAAAAAACATCGCCATGACGGCATGTTCACTGATAACAAATGCAGCTAAAAAGGCGGTCCAAAATAAAACTTGTCGTAGTCGTCGTGGGCTGGTTCCTAATCCATCAATTAAGCGCAAGGCGGCATGGTCAATAACATGGGATGCCGATAAACTACCTGCAATTAAAAATGCGCCGAGTAAAAAGAAGACAATATCTTTCCAATACCACGACGCAATTTCAGCGGGCGGTGCAATGCCAGTACATGCTAATGCAATAAAAACCCCAATTGCCGTAACGACTAAAGGAACAGCCGCCGTCACCCATAAAGTCACAGCGGCAAAAAATACAGCGAGCACACGCCAGACATATTGTTGGGCATCCGGCGCATTATCTAAAGGAATTAGAAAATGGACACCGATCAAAGCCATGATGACTAAGCTGACTAATAAGCCGCGCCAACTACGTGCTAATAAAATTAGCGCGAATGGTCGGCTGTCAAAGCGCAGCGTCGTCGGGGTTGCTGTGTCGTGATCGCTCATGCGGCATCCACCACACGTAAGCGACGGCGCATGCTCGCATACAAACGATCTGTAAATGTTGGTGCGTACGGATCATAACCCCACAACGTGCGCGGAAATCCACGTACGCGACTGAGCCACATACCATGGGCTCGTAATAAATCCGTACGCTCAGCACGCAGTGCTAAAATTGGTTCAGTTGGCACTAAGGTACCAGCTGGCACATCATCATCAGCGCCGGGTAACGGGCGAAATAATGCTAAATTAGGAACGATGCCATCTTTGGTCAGCAGTGGCAGTGCTTTTGAAATATTTCCTAATGGTTCGAGTCCTAATAATAAATCAGTACTAACCGCGCCTTTGGGAAAATAACGCGCAGCCGCTTGCAGGCCATTCATGATGCGCTCGTGCGAAACGAATCGACTCCGCACCGGAGCAACCTGTGCAGCAGCCTCTGCATCCCACGCTAATAAATGGTAACTAATCGCGTCACAGCCTGCGGCATATAAATCTAATACTAAATTGGGATCATCGGGCGGTAATGCAGCGACCGAGACCATGGTTGGTAATGCACGTTTGAGTGCTTGAATGTATGGCACTAAATCATTGAGACCGCCATCATCTTTTAATATATGACTGGCCTCCAAATGTACGAGACGTGCTCCCGCAAAATGCCACGCGGCTTCTGCGCAAGCGACGACTTCGTCAACTGACCATTGTCCTTTTTGTAATGGTCGTTGTGAGGGTAATCCTAAAAAACGTCGCGGACGATCGAGTCCTAAACCATCGCGTGCGGCAAATGGCGCAACCACTAACCAACTGCCATGGACCGCACCAATTTCTCCACACGAAATTCCGGAGTGCGTGCGCTGATGACGAAAGCGCGCCGTGTCAGGAATGGTAACTGGAATCGATCCGTGACGCGGATGTTGGAGAATAAAATTATTGCTGTTGGGATCACTAAATCCCAGCACGTACGGAGACGTGCGTGCATACCCAGGGGCAACGCAGACATTTGTCCACCAATTTCCAGGCAGAACTAAATCAATTCCTTCAGAGGCTGTGCCTGGAATTTCACTCGCGGATAACGCCAAATCAAAACCGGCAGCGATAAGATCATCGCCTAAACGCACACCTTGATTAGTGAGATCGAGTCGCAGTGCCGCGACCTCGGCGGCCGCGGGAGTTGTCATTGCTCAGCCGCCCGCAATCGCTGGCACAATATCGATCAGATCACCGTCTTTGATCATAGTTTGTTGGCCGTCCATAAAACGAATATCTTCTTCACCAACAAACACGTTAACGAAACGACGGAGTTTTCCTGCATCATCACATAAGCGCGCTTTGATGCCTGGGTGCGCAGCTTCAATGGCATTTAATGCTTCATCGATAGTAGCTGCCATGACTTCAATGTTTTCCTTACCGGCGGTCAAATTGCGCAACACGCTGGGGATACGAACGGTTATGGCCATGACAGGGTCCTTTCCAGTGGGGCGGGATGATGGTGATAGAGTGGGGTTGGGCAAGCGGATATGTGTGGAAGTCCGGAAGTCCGGAAGTCCGGAAGTCTGGAAGTCCGGAAGTCTGGAAGTCTGGAAGTCCGGAGGTCCGGAGGTCCGGAAGTCCGGAGGTCCGGAAGTCCGGAGGTCCGGAAGTCCGGAAGTCTTGGGGTGAGGTGTAATTTTTTTACTAGGGATATTATCGGCGAGCTGCAGAAAGGTGTTCGCTGCGCTCACTTTTGAGTTTCGACATTATTACTACTATTCTGGCGCTTTGCGCCGCCTTTTTGTAGTACCTAGGGAAACATTCAATAACCCGCAACCATTTACCAACCCGTCAGACTTCCGAACTTCCGGACCTCCGGACTTCCTGACTCAGGTTTGGTTTCCCGGATTCAAGTATGACCGCCCTTCTATAAACATCGCATCCCCATAACTAAAGAAGCGGTAGCGCTCCGTGACGGCCTCCCGGTACAGGGAGTGCAAGCGCTCAAGCCCGGTAAAGCACGCTACCAGCATCAGCAAAGAGGACTGTGGGAGGTGGAAGTTGGTCATTAAGGCATCTACGACCCGTGGCAGTTGGGGCGGGTACAAAAAGAGTGATGTCCAGCCAGCATAGGGACCAAATCCTGTCGGTTGCGCCGCCGCAGTTT
>JAHEDF010000198.1 GCA_024641365.1 Planctomycetota bacterium
CCAGCCAATACCGCAAAACAAGCGGCTGCAATCCATGCCCACAGCGGTTCAGTTCGTTCCAATAACATAAATAAGACTAAAGCACCAACCGCACCCGCCGTACTGAGTGCTGACACCCAGCGAATTAACCACCAGCCTACTAATAAAGAAATCATTGAAACTATAATAACCAGCAAACCGATAAATGCTGGTTGTTTTTGCAGTATATCTAGATTCAAGTCGATAGTCGGCGTAGTTTGTGCATCAGCGCCATAAGCGACAGTCATTAAAAAAGTCAATAGCGCGAGCCGCCATATCATGTACGCGGTTTCCGACGTGCTTCCCACCATTCCAAACGTTTGGCAATTTCTTTTTCAAAACCAAATTGTCCGGGATGATAAAATTGTGCACCTAATAACGAATCCGGTAAGCATTGTTGACCAGCAAAATGATCTGGTGTGTCGTGGTCATACACATAACCCGCTTTGTAACCGAGTTCAGCCATTAATTCCGTCGGTGCATTGCGTAAAAATAATGGTACGCTGGCTCCCGGTTCTTTACGCACTGCTTCTGCGGCCGCAAAATAACTTTTTGTGCTATTCGATTTCGGTGCCGTGGCACAGGCAATGGTTGCGTGTGTTAACGGATAAATAGCTTCCGGTAATCCAATTTGTGAAACTGCGGTCATGGCAGCAGTGCAGGTCGTGAGTACCTGCGAATCAGCTAGACCAACATCTTCGCTGGCGAAAATAACTAAACGTCTGGCAATAAAACGTGGATCTTCGCCGGCCTCAACTTGTCGCGCTAAATAATATAATGCTGCTTGCACATCGCTGGCGCGCATGCTTTTAATAAAGGCACTTGCCACATCATAATGTTGTTCGCCAGCGCGATCATGATCGCTGACGGGATTCGCGGCCACTTGGGCGACGGTGGCCGCATCAATTGGATGAGGGCGACACAATGCCCAGGCGCCATCAAGTAAAACTAATAAGCGACGTCCGTCACCAGCAGAAAAACGGAGCAAGGGATCACGTGCATTATCAGCAATTGCTAATCCTGGCAGACCATTGGGATGCGACGCAGCACGCTGTAATAATGCATCCAATGCAGCGACATCTAATCCTGCCAATTGAAACACACGACAACGTGACAACAGCGCACGATTAACTGAGAAACTTGGATTTTCAGTTGTGGCACCAACTAAAACAACGGTGCCATTTTCAACATGTGGTAATAATGCATCTTGTTGCGATTTATTGAAACGGTGAATTTCATCAACAAACAATAACGTATGTTGTCCCATAGCCGCACATTTAGCGGCCTCATCAATTAATTTGCGTAATTCTGGTACGCCACCCAACACGGCGCTGAAGGGAATAAATCGTAATGATAATTGTTCTGCTAATAGGCGAGCAATAGTCGTTTTTCCGCATCCGGGTGGGCCCCATAATAAAATGCTGGGTAAATGTCCGGCTTGAATTAACCGTGTTAGAATTCCCTGCGGACCTAATAATTGTGGTTGCCCAACGACTTCATCGAGAGTGGTTGGGCGTATGCGTTCAGGAAGGGGAATCGTTGTCGACACCCTGGCAGCCTATGCGTGGATTTACAATTGCGAACCCCGACCCCAAGCGGGCATGTGTTAGTGTCGTATTTATTTTCGAATGCTGGCAAAGATACGGAGCGTATGGCCTAAATTCGTATTAATTTTTAGCATGACATTGGTTGCTTCAGTGGTCGCAGTCGGGGTGACGCTGATGACCCAGGTGCCATCATCATGATGATAGAGTTTTCCGCTTACCGCCGTTGATGAAGCAATGACTTCAGTGGGATATTCGCCGATATCTTTCGGCATAGTAAAAGTAGCGACTTTCTCGGTCGCTGGATCGCCGATGTTCCAATATAAAAAAGTGGGGCTAATGCTCGGAAGATCTGCCAAATTAACGTTCACATGTAACAGGATCATCGCACCTTTATCATAATAAATTTGTATGGATTTTTGCTGTAAGCCACCCAAATCAGCGGTGTCAAAACTAATGTCAATTTCGCCACGCTCGCCAGCTGCGAAGGTCATTTTTTCAATATCGGCCGATAAGCATCCACATGATGGTTCTAATTTGGTAATAGTCAGCGCATCACTACCGGTATTTTGAAAGGAAAATTTAGCGGTGATGGTGGTTTCATCTTTACTTGGCTTCAAATCTAATTTTTCAGTCGTGAACTGTAATTGAGCGGCACTGAGCGACGCCGCACAGCAACAACACCAACTTAGGCAAACAAGGAACCAACGCATGGCTCTAGTCATAATGCCTTTTTGAATCGAGACGAGGCATAATATCAGGACCATCTGCGCCGCTCATTGTGTCTCCACTACCGCACGGTCTTACTAAAAAACAGCTCTTCTCAACGCGGAATTGTGTCACAGGATCGCGCATATGTACGACTTCTTACGCGGAACAGTCGCGAACCTTGATACCAGTGGGAATTTAAGCCTCGAAGTAGGCGGCGTCGGTTATTCATTACGAATCAGTGAACAAACGCGTTCGCGCATTCCGTTAGATGGCAGCACGGTGTTAATTTATGTTCGCCTAGTCGTTCGCGAAGATGATTTAATTTTATTTGGTTTTTATGATCCAGCAGAACGCGGTGCTTTTGATTTGTTGACCTCGGTGCAACAGATTGGTCCAGCGGTTGCGATGGGTATGTTATCTGAATTAGGGGTGGGCGAATTACGCCGCGCGTTAATTGCGCGCGATGTCGGACGTTTACGAAAAGTAAAAGGCGTTGGTCCAAAAAGTGCCGAGCGCATTGTTTTAGAATTAACCGATAAAGTTGAGCGCATTCCAGCGCCATTGTTAACAACTGAAGTAGGTGTTGAACCGACTGGTACGGCTGCCATTGATGAAGCGCATCGAGCGTTGGTGGTATTGGGTTTTTCATCCAAAGAATCAGCCGATGCCTTGGCTAAAACGGCCAAGCCTGGTTTGTCACCCGAAGAATTATTACGAGGTGCGCTCAGCTTGTTACGTTAATTAGGCTGTTCGTATTTTGAGTATTATAAATGTTCGACCAATCATTTAAACTTATTTTTTACAAGAGTAACGGAGGAACGGAGAAAACATAACAAGTATGTATTTTCTTGTTGAACGGTCTTCTCTGTTTCTCCGTTCCTCTTGTTCATTTTTAATAAGTATTTTTTACAGAATAAATTTTAAATTAAATACCCTTACGGTCAAATGCGCGTTCAATGACGCCAGGCAAATGATCGGAAGCATTTCTTAGATCAGTCGTATCACCATGAATGGCGGTAAAGAAATCCGCGCCGCGTTCTGTCGGTTTGATACCCACCATGACAAACGTCATGCCACTTAACACCACTTGCAAAGCTTTGCGCTGATCTTCGCTCAAGCCCTCTAAACCAGGTACGCCGGATGCAGCATTATTGTGTGAACCGTCAAATTGATCGGTTGGCGCTGGGGTTGGTGCAGGCGTTGACTTCCCGACTCCTGGGAACTGGAGGATCTTATCGTCATTCATGAAAGCGAGGCTGAGCGAAAGGGAACGGATGCAAGTGGCAATGGGGTGAGATTCCTACTGGACTTCCCTTGCCATTGCTGGCTGGGCGTGACGCTGTGGCCATGTCGACAAACGAGAGCCCATTAGCGGATTTTTGTGTCATCTTAGTACGAACACAGGGCCCAGTAAATTTAGGTATGATTGCGCGGTTGTGTGGCAACCTGGGTATTACAGATCTGCGTTTAGTAACGCCATTGTGCGAAATTAATTGTGCCGAAACACGCATGTTCGCCACCCATTCCAAAGATTTTATTTTGGATGCACCTATTTATGAATCGCTCGCGGAGGCTTTACATGGTTGTACGCACGCAATTGGAACGAGTGCACGCAATCGTCGTGATGATGCCGGTGAAAGTTTAACGCTGGATGATATTCCGTCATTTAAAAAGCGGCGTAATGCTGGGCGGATTGCCTTGGTTTTTGGAAATGAAGCACATGGATTAAATGATGCAGAAATGATTCAATGCCAAGGATTATTACACTTGGCTACATATGGTCCAAATTATAGTTATAATTTATCACAAGCTGTTGGCATTACGTTATATCATTTAGCGACAGCCATCATGCCGCCAACGGCGAAGCAGGTTCCAAGCGCTGCTCGTGAACGCGTCGAGATTTTATACCAATTTTGGTTTGCGTCTTTAGATCGCTTTCAATATTTTAAAAAGACGGACCGCGATCGTTTTGCAGGACATTTACAGCGGCTATTTAATCGCATTGATTTAACAGATTATGATGTGCAATTGCTGTGGGGGATGCTCGCGCAATTTCATTATTTTGCATTTGGCGATCGTGGGCCAGCTGCGCCAATTGCCAACGACATAGCCCACGACATAGGCATGCTCGATAATAATGTAGACGAATCGACCATAGCGCAGGAACAGCCGCTATGAGTTGGTTTAGAACAGCAACATTTCATGAACAATTACGCGTCATGTTGCAGGCTGGTCTACCAATAGCCGAAAGCGTGCGGCAAAGCGGTATGACGGCTGGTGGATTTTACGCTGCCCAGGCTCCGTCTTGGGCCTCGGCGCTCAGCAATGGACAAGCGCTGAGTGATGTCATGTGCTCGGCTGGATGTGCGCCATTTGATGTGGCGCTCATTCAAGCAGGAGAAAAAAGTGGACACCTCCCAGAATTATGTGCAGATATTGCTAGTCATTATCGGCATGCGATATCGTTGCGTAATTTAGTAATAGGGCGATTAATTTATCCCGTATTTTTAATTCATATTGCCTTAATAGCGGCAGCATTTCCTCCTGTATTTATGCAAGGTAAATCAGCGCTCTATTTAATAGCTGGTCCAATCGGATTGTGGCTATTATTAAGTGCCAGTTGGTTGGTGTGGCATATTTTACCAAATGGTGCCAAAGCACGAATTGCCTTAGGCAAAGGTATTGGGTTTGTGGTGTGGCCATTAATTGCTTCGAATATTTGTTCCGTATTACGCGCAGCATTAAAGGCCGGTATGCTTGCACCTGATGCTTTGGAATTAGCTGCTGGTGCCTGCGGTAATCGTGTCGTCGGCGACCGTTTGCGCCAAGCAGGGGGACAAGTGCGGCACGGACAACTGGCAGATGTCACCGCAGCATTAACAGTGAGTGGATTACCAGTGCTGGTGCTTGATTTATGTCGCAGTGGTGAAAAAGCAGGATCACTTGACGATAATTTAGGACAGGCAACAAGCGTGATGCGCGAGTCATTTCGCTTACGTAGCGAATGGCTTGCCCGAGTTGCGTGTGGTGTAATTTACGGTGGAGCGATGATCTTGGCGGTTGTGGTCGTCATCAGTTTTTGGATGGGATACCTAGGTATGATCAATGATGTCATGAAAGACATCGAGTGAGTGATTGCTAAGCATGCCGCGCGAGGTCTGCGGGACATCATGGTGATAAAGGCAACGTCGGATAATTAGACACGGTCCGATCCCAAATGGGTGATTGTTGATATAGAGAACAGTTTTCACGGCATTACTCACTCAAACACTGCTCGGCTTGCGGCAACAGTCACTTCCTTTGTTGGGTAATTGCTTCTAGCATGTGCGGCCCTTGTCAGCGCAACCTGGACATGCAGGTAAATTAGTGCAGGAGAAGCCGTGAAAGAAACTTCACCTTTTTGGCGACGCTACCTAGCGGCCATGGTGGTGTTTATTGTCGGTGTTGGCGCGTCATTAATTGGCTACCAGTGGGCATTAGATTACGAACAGAGAAAATTAGGACATGAATTTCAGCGCCAAGCGGAACATGGCGCGAATCGCCTTAAACAGCTATGTGTAAATCAAGTGCAAACGGTCGAAGAATTACGTGACCTGGTCCAAGAGGGAAAAAGTGTATTTGACCAAGAAAGTTTTCAGCGCTTAACCGCAAACGTCATTCGCCGTCACCCACATACTCATGCAGTTGTTTGGTGTCCGCGGTTATCAGCAAATGAACGTGTCGGTTTTGAAAACGCTGTTCAGGCAAGTGGCATTGCAGACTTTGCAATTGTGCAAGGTCCTTCTAGTAACGAGAAAGCGGCCCAGCGATCTGAGTATGTCCCTATCTTATTTTTAATAAATGATGAACAGGATTTACCATTAAAAGTTGGATTTGATTTAAATAGTGTAGGCCATTGGCGCGCTGCATTAGTAAAAGCATTACAAACTGATTTGCCAACAGAGTTACCATTATTTAATTTAGTGACGGCATCAGGTTCAACGCCTGGATTAGCTATAGCAATTCCATTAGTTCACCAAATGAATGACAGTATTCCTAAAAATGGCGGTTATTTAATTGGCATAAGTTCAATAACCGAGCTTGTCGATACTGCTTTAGGCGCTTTTTCTGACGACACACTGCTATTGTCACTGAAAGATGAAGCGAGTGGCCCTGAAACACCACCCATTTATTCAATGACGATATTAGAGCATGATAAAGCAAATGAAATAAATCCGGTCATAATTAGTATAGCAGTTGCGGATCGAATGTTATCGGTGACATGCCGTCCATCCACACAATTTATAGCTGAGCATCGTACATTCGCACCATTAGCATTAGTTGGCGGCGGTCTGGTACTCACACTTTTAGCAACCATTGGATTAATTGTTGTTGGTTTTCGTGCCGGGATGACGGAGCGAATTATTTCACGCCGTACGACGGAATTACGTGCCAAAATTACCGAACATGCGCAGTCAGAAGCGGCATTGTCAGTCGCGCTTAGCGAAAACGCCATTTTAGCAGCAGCCGTTGCAAATACGACTGCGGCAGTAACCATTTCAGATCCAACACAACGAGATAATCCGCTAATATTTGTTAATCGTGCCTTTAGTTTATTGACCGGACATTCCGTAAACGAAGCACTTGGTCGCAATCCCCGTTTTTTATATGGAGAAAAAACTGAACAAGCAGCTCGCGAAGCTATTCAGAAAGCCATGCACGATGGTCAACCCATTCG
>JAHEDF010000199.1 GCA_024641365.1 Planctomycetota bacterium
TAGTACCCACTTATTAGTAGATGACCCTTTTGTCCCACATTTAAAATTATGGCAAAATGGTCTTATAAATTCCAGTGCATTATCGGTTCGTGGACCACCTGGATTTGGTATGAGGCCAACATCGCCATTTGAGACGTGTGCATTTATGAGCAAAGTAATTGGCTAAGCGAACCGTTTATCAAAAGACCATATTTTTAGTCACAAAGCGTTGGTCATAGGACTAATAAACAGCTCTCTAATCGTCAAAAGCAAACTTATGGGATAACCTCGTTAGAGAGCGATATGTGTAGAAAAATCCTCATACCTCCAGGTAAAAAGATTGTTACTCTGACTGTTCACTCATCTATAAACACGAAAGAATACGCTATGTTTAATTCCCTAATTCGTCCGCTCATCTGTTTATGTGTGACGAGTGGGCTCTATTGGGCATATGGAGCTGACGCTGTTACGCCTCCGCTTGGAGCGAAATTATTATTTGAAGATAGTTTTGAGCGAAATGAATCGCAAGAAGAAAAAGACGAGGTTGGTAATGGCTGGACAACCAACAGCAAATCACGCGCGGCAGATAACAAACAAGTCGATCTAAAAAATGGTGCCATGTATATTTACATTCATGAAAAAGCCGATCATGCCGTGTCAGTTCGTCAGGATGTGGAATTTAAGGATGGTTATGTAACGATGCGATTTATGTTGGAAAACGATAGTGATATTTTAGGTTTAGATTTTGGCGATTCTGAATTTAAGGAAGTGCATGCTGGGCACTTATTTAAGGTGACGATTAGCACAAAAAAAGTCGATATCGATGATATGAAGTCTGGTGGTATGAATTTGAAATTTTATGACGCAAAAAAGGAGGGCAAACTAACCGCAGAACAAAAGAAATTCATCGCCTCTAAAAAGAAGAGCGAAGCAACAACGGTGGCCTCTGGGAAATGGCACGATTTATTGGTAACCATTATTGGTGATAAAGTGATGGTTGCCATAAATGGACAGCAGGTGTCGGCCTTCTCGTCCGAGGGCTTTGCGCATCCCACCAAACGGATGTTGAGGCTCGCAGTTCCAAAGCAGGCTGTTGTTGATGATATTAAAATATACAGTCTACTCGGCGAAGAAAAATAGTTCTCTGAGGGTAAGAAAATAAAATGAAGGGTGAATCCATGAAGAATCTTAATTACAGTTCAACGTGGTTTAGCGCGGTATGTCTTTTGTTTTTAAGCTCCCAGGCACTCTTTAGTGCAGACGCAGCCGAATCAGTTGTTAAACCACAAACTACCATTTGTGAGCCGACAACAGTAATTGTGTCAACACCGTTTAATGAGCCGACTCCCAAAACACGAAAGGGGAATATTAGTGGATGGAGAGTCGCTATAGGTGAATGGTTTGTCGAAAATAACGTCCTAACAGGAAATGAACTAGAAGAAGATCATCATCCGACATCATGTGTTTTCCCGGTATCAGGGAAAAATATAATTATTCATGCGGAATGTCGGTTAGGCGCGGCAAGTTTTATCGCTTTCGCATGTCGTGATAATGTGGCTCCGAATTTACATTTAGCGCGCACGTTTATATCACCCACGGGCCTATGGATACAGCATATGACCGGTATTGGTAAAACCACGAAGGCAACCAAGATTGGCAAATTAGATATCGCTATTGATGCAGATGTTTGGCATAAAGTGACCATTGAGTTTAATGGCGACCATTACCGAGCCCAAGTAGATGACCATGTATTGGAAGGGAAACACGAACGTTTTGCTGATGAAAAAGGTATCATTGCTTTGGTCGTGAAAGGACAAGGCGGACAATTTCGCAATGTCTCATTATGGCAGGGAACACCCAAATAATTGGTAATTATTTTGTGAATAAAGTCGGTGAATATCGCAATGAGCTTATTTACCGATGCCCTGGTCATTGCCATCAGTCAAATCAGAAATAGTAAACCGTACGAATCGCACGGATTTATAGCCAGGTTCGTATAAAACGCCGATGCTACCGTCGGCACAGACTGTTACGCTAGAATAAGCTGCGGGTCCAGGATCTATTACTTTAGCATACGGCCAGGTTTTCCCTTCATCATAACTCAAGCGAACGGCGAGATTTTTCCGTCCTTTTTCAGAATTCGCATTACAGAAAATAAGTCTATTTTTATCGTGACCATTTCGAATGGCAGAATAACGAATAATACTCGCATTGCAGGCCGGGTCTATTAAGTGATCGTCTTTGGTTGTCGTCCAGGTTTTCCCTTCATCGTTCGATAGATGTATCCAGCGCCTGCCATTTTTATCATTTACTCGGGCATTAATCATCCAAGTGCCATCAACGAGTTCCATAAATTGGGATTCATCAGCAGGTTTAATTGCGCCACTCAGTAGTGACCACGTCTGTCCATGATCTTGACTACCAAAAAGGTGAAGTCCTTTTTTTAAATTAACCAAGGTATGCACTAAAACACCCGACTGTAACTGCATGCCACGACCAGAAGTGATAAACTTAAAATCCTTTTTCCATTCAGGTAAAGAAATTTGTTCAGTAATATCCCGTGCTTCGCCCCAGGTTTGGCCATGGTTACGACTGCTTTGTACATATAACCGAAATTCCTTGGGCGCGAGGTTATGATCCATGTAATTATAAAGACAAAAAATTTCACCGCTGGATTGATCGATGACTAAAGAAGGATCAGAAGCCGCTCGACCATCCGGGTAATTACATATTTCTTCCATTGGAGTCCACGTGGTACCGTTATCTGAACTGCGGCGCATAACGATATCAATGTGACGTTGGTAAATTAAATCAGACGCATTTTGTCGACGCGCATCGCAAACCGCGATCAAGTCACCATTCATGGCGGTAATAAGAGCAGGAATCCGATAAGTATGCGTTTCTGCTTGGCCTGCTATAAAGATATCTTGTCGGTCTAGTAATTGAGCAAGCGGAACAGTTGCGACAGCAGTAGTTAAATTGTCAGAGGACGGTAGCTGTTCGCCTTGGACAATGGTAAAGGGAAATAAAATGTGAATTATAAAAATGTAGGCACAGCGGTTTATTGGCAGAGAAATGTTATTCATAAAAGTCTCAGTTATGAAAAGGCGGCGGTAATTAATACACATGGTACCGGTATTAGAAATTAGGTGTACATGGAGACGTAAACGATTTGGCAAATCGTCTCAAGAGGGTGCGCATGAGCATCGGTGATATTGGAAATTTTACGGCAATGGTTTTGGACGCTGGGAGTGCGTAAAATAGCTCACATTCTAACTACAGACATGAGGTCGGGAGCGCAAAGAAACAGACAAAGCACCTCGAACAGACTGGGCCTATTCTTAGTGTAATCGTGCTAAAAGCGCTTTTTGAGCAGCGTTGCGAAGCAAAGGGACTGCTTATGGAGGTAATTAGTGATGAATTGCGCCTGCTAGCAGGCAGTGCTATTTATCTGCAATAGCTTGTTGTATTGCGATTTATAGAGATGGGACTCACTAAAATTATAGGAGCACGATCTCCCATTATGGGTGCGCTTGCGAGAAGATGGCCAGACCCTACCTTGCGGCCCCGCTTTCTTCCTAAGTTACCATCCTCCTTTGCCTTTACGTTCTCAGGGCCCCCATGCCAAAACCAATTACTGTTGCTGAAATCCGTGAAGCCTATTTGGCTTTTTTTGCAGATAAGGGCTGCGTACGCTATCCAAGTGCCGGACTTATTCCTGAAAATGATCCGACGACCCTGTTTACCGTAGCGGGTATGGCGCAATTTAAGGATATGTTTTTGGGGCGTGGAACGCATCCGTTTACGCGTGCAACTACGGTGCAAAAATGTATTCGTACTAATGATATTTTAAACGTTGGGCGCACAGCTCGACATCACACATTTTTTGAAATGTTGGGTAATTTCTCTTTTAATGATTACTTTAAAAAGGAAACCATTCATTGGGCATGGGAATTTTTAACCAACGTATTGGAATTGGATGAGTCGCGATTGTCCGTGTCGGTACATCGCATTGACGATGATGCGTATCGCATTTGGCGTGAAGAAATCGGTATTCCTGAAAACCGCATATTTAAAATGGGCGATAAAGATAATTTTTGGCCAGCAAACGCTCCTTCTGAAGGCCCTGAAGGCCCTGGTGGCTGCTGCTCAGAAATATTCTGGGATCACCGCACCAATAATGATCCGAATGATAATTTAACCTCTGACACAGGTCGATTCGTTGAAATTTGGAATTTAGTATTTCCTGAGTTTAATGTCCGTAAACCGCACGCAGATGGTTCGCCAAATCTAGAAAACTTAGGCAGAGCCAATATTGATACGGGTTCTGGCCTTGAACGTATTGCTGCCGTTATGCAAGGTGTTTATAATAATTTTGATATCGATTTATTTCAAACCATTATTAAAGAAGTATGTGCAATTTCTGGCAAAGCATACGACAAATCAGCTCTGCTTGGCGCTAAAACACAAGCCGCGGAAAACAACGCGCTCATACGTCGCATCGCTGATCATGTGCGTGCCGTAACGTTTTGTATCGCTGATGGCGCGCTTCCGGGCAATAGTGATCGTGGTTATATTGTGCGTCGCTTAATTCGTCGCGCGACTTTAGATATGGATAAATTGGGCGTTGAAGAGGCTCGCCTGCATGAAGTTGTACCATCAGTTATTGAGTCGATGGGTGATGCGTATCCAGAATTAAAACGGCGCCAAGATTTAGCAAAAGATACGTTAAAAGCAGAGGAACAATTATTCCGACGCACTTTACGTAAGGGCTTAGAGTTGTTTAATCGTTCGTTAGAAAAATACAAAGGCGGCAAAGTATTTTCTGGCCACGATGCTTTTGAACTCGTGACCACCCACGGATTTCCTAAGGAAATTATTGCTGAGTTGGCAGCGTTAGAAAATTTAGTCATAGATGAAAAACAATTTTCTGCGCGTTGGGAAGAACATACCCGAGTAAGCAATACAAAATCCATTGATGTATTTACCTCTACGGCATTACAAGAAGCCAAGCCCACTTTAGGCGCAACGCCATTTGTTGGTTATAATAATTTACAGATAGAAACTGAATTAACACTGTTAGAGGTTGGCGGTAAATCCGTAAACGAAGCGGGCGCTGGAACCCCGGTTCGATTTGCGTTGAAACAAACGCCATTTTATGCGGAATCCGGTGGTCAGGTTGGCGATCAAGGTACGATTACGGGTGCCGACTTTACTATTACAGTTTTAGATACGCAAAAAGATGAAGGACTTATTGTTCATACTGGGAAAGTAAGCAATGGCGTTGCACAGCCTGGACCTGTGAAGGCACAGGTCGATGCCGTACGACGGGGGGCCACCGTTCGGCACCATAGTGCCACTCATTTAATGCACAGTGCGCTTGGCGTGGTGCTAGGTGATCATGTTGAACAGCAAGGCTCAAAAGTAGAACCCGCTGCACTGCGTTTTGATTTTAATCATCCGCAAGCTTTGACACAGGAACAAATTGCAGCCATTGAAAATTGGGTTGGCGATGTCATCACAGCAAAACATGCGGTCGATATTCGCGAAATGCCAATGGCAGAGGCAAAAGCATTAGGTGCAAAAGCCCAATTTGGTGAAAAATATGGCGCTAACGTGCGTGTCGTAACAATGGGAACTGGTGACGTCAGCCGTGAATTCTGTGGTGGCTGTCATGTTGCGAACACGGGCGACATTGGTGCTTTTCGCATATTAACGGAGTCCGCGTCTTCGGCTGGCATTCGACGTATTGTTGCCGTAGCTGGTGATGAAGCTGCAAAATTAGCGGCGGAAGAATTGCGTGTTGCGAACGCATGCGCGAAATTTGTTCAGCTCGATAAGGTAACGGGTGCCGATGCTCGCCAGGTCGAGGATATAGCACGTGTATTTAAAGTGCCGTTTACAGAAGTTCCGTCTCGTGTCGAACAATTAGCGCAGGATGTATTAGCACTAGCAAAACGTATTGGTGTAAAAATTGAAGCGCGCTCTGGATCGTTACTTAATCGTATTGAACAATTGCAAAATGAAGCAAAACATTTGCGGAAAGTAGAAGAGACTCAGCGTGCACAGGCAGCTGCTGGTGCTGCCGATGATATTGTCGCCACGGCCACAGATGTGAACGGTGTGAACGTTATTGCGCACATAGTTTCCGATTTAGACGGTAAGTCCTTACGTACATTGCTGGATGCAGTGCGCTCAAAAAAACCAAGTTTATGCGTGGTATTGGGCTCAGTAAGTGATGGTAAAGTAGCGTTGGCCATTGGCGTTAGTGCAGATTTGACGGCGCGTGGCTTGCATGCAGGCACTATGATCGGCAAGTTAGCTCCCATGGTTGGCGGACGCGGTGGCGGTAAAGCAGATATGGCGCAAGCAGGTGGCACTAATGGTGACCAATTACCAGTGGTGATGTCAGCGGTAAAAGGACTCGTATCTGATGCACTAGCACAAACAGGCTCTAGTGGTGCGAAGGGATAATGGGGTACTAAGTGGCACGTTCTCGCGACTCATCTACTGATAGATATAACCGCCACGAAGGCACGACTGATCGCATTTCTCGTGATACGCGCCGTCCACGTAAATCAATTTATAAAGGCGTGACCGTTGTTCCTGGAATAGCTATGGGAACTGTACGGCTTAAATTTCGGCAAACGCAAGTTTTCAGCGATCAAACGATTACCTTTCAAGAAGTAGAGCGTGAATACGAACGGTTAAATGAAGCGGTTCGCCTATCAAAAGAACAATTGCTAGAAGCACGCGGTAAGGTGCAGCGCGAAATTGGTGAATTGGAAGCCATGATTTTTGATGCGCATTTGGCGATTTTGGAAGACCAAGGATTTTTAAAGAAAATTCGCGCACAAGTTAAATCTATGCTCAAGCCAGTTGAAGTGGTGGTGAGTGAAATTGTTGAAGGCTATTACCGCTTATTGTCGATGAAAGAGGCGGAGGAGCTGCGTGAACGT